>JANWZG010000252.1 GCA_025054735.1 Cyanobacteriota bacterium
GTTAGACCCAACCCTGCCACCGACTCCTGTTGTCCAGGTAACTTCCACTCCTGACAGCTTTCCACCCGCTGTCTTTCAACTGCAACAGGTGGCGATCGCTGACCTACATAGCACCGGACTTCCTGTGCAAGAAGTGGACTATTTGGCGATCGGAGGTGGTTTAGGTAGTTTTACTTGGGTGGATCTATTGCGCATTGGTGGAGTTTTGCCCGCTCAAGTTCTGGTGCTGGGTATGGAGCCTCAGCCCTATGCCCGCTATCAGCGGCTATGCCAAAACTCGCAAATTCCGGCCCATGAGCGGTTGCGCTCTAACTCTGACTCTTGTCCTGACAATATCTGGGGTTTTCCGAGTTATGCCTGGCGAGAAGCATGGCACGATCTCCGTCAGGGCAAGCTTGTGAATGCCTGTGCCTACCTGTGGCAAGTGTTTACCGAGCCAATCCTAGCGGAAACCTACACGCCGCGATCGGGCAACGTCTTTGCTTCCATCGATCGGGAAGCCAATCGCATCGGATGGGCACAGATGTTCACCTATGGACGGGTGCGTGCCCTGCGCAAAACCCAGGACGGACGCTACGTGGCGGCCTATTCTCGCTCCACCAGTCATCGCCGAGACCATGCCCTGGCAATTGCCCGGTATGTTCATCTAGCGATCGGCTATCCAGCAATTCAGTTTCTGCCTGACCTGCAAGCCTATCGTCAGCAGACCCAAGATTTCTACACCGTTGTCAATGCCTATGAACAGCATGAGCACGTCTACGACCACCTAACCCAGCATGGAGGCACCGTAGTGTTGCGAGGCCGGGGCATTGTTGCCTCCCGCATTATCCAACGCCTGCACGAATTGCGACACCGTAACCCCAATATTCAAGTGGTGCACCTGATGCGATCGCCGAAGGTCAGGGGTAACCGTTTCGGTAACAGTCAGCGTCCTGTGCGGCATCACCAGGAATTCCAGCCCTTTAACTGGCCTAAAGCTTGTTGGGGCGGAGATTTGCGTGTTTTGTTAGAAAAGGCTACCCCAGAGCAACGGCAACAATTGCTGACCACATGGGGCGGCACAACAACGGCTGATCGTCGTGACTGGCAACGTATCCTTCAGGAGGGGCTGCGATCGGGCTGGTATCAAATTCAATTTGGTGATGTAGAGACGGTTACTGCTGAGTTATTACCGGATGGACGGCGACAAACCCTCAGCATCCTACGCAGTCACAGCGATCTTCCACCTCAGCCTCTGAGGGCCGACTTTATCATCGATGCTACAGGTCTAGATGCCAAAGTCACAGCTAATCCCTTTCTGAATGACTTAGTGACCCACTATAACTTGCCTCTCAACTATCTAGGGCGGTTAACCGTTGCCAATGACTTTGAGTTGACTGAGTTACGCAACCAGCGGGGACGAGTTTACGCGGCTGGAGCTACTACCCTAGGAGGGCCTTACGCAGCGGTAGATAGCTTTTTGGGCTTGCAGTACGCTGCCTTGCAATCAGTTACCAGCCTTGCTGCTGCCCATGCTGCTGGCCTTCATCCCCTGACGTGGCAACGCTCCCTCAGCCAATGGTGGAAGTGGGTGCTCAACCAATCGCCCTAGACCCAACTGCCAACCTTCTATGGACATCCTGATTAACGGCAAACGAATTCAACTCCATCCCAGGCAAGCAATTGCTAAAGGTGGGGAAGCAGATATTTTTGATTTGGGACAGGGCAAAGCCTTGAAGCTGTTTAAACCTCCTGACCACCCAGATTATCAAGGGTTGCCCAAGGAACAACAGGCTGCGATCGCTCGTATTGCTGAACACCAGCAGAAATTACCCCAGTTTCCTACTCAGGTGCCCAGCCGAGTCGTTAAGCCAGAGGCATTGGCTATGGATAAAACCGGACAGCGGATTGTGGGCTATGTCATGCCCTTAATCCAGCAAGCAACAGTGCTGCTAAAGTACAGCGATCGCACCTTTCGACAGGCGGGGATCAGCAACAGCCAAGTGACAGCTATTTTCCAAGACCTCCATCGTACAGTAGTAGCTCTTCACCAAGCTGGCCTAGTGATTGGAGACTTCAACGACCTCAATGTACTGGTGAACGATACGGCTGCCTATCTGATTGATGCCGACTCCTTTCAGTTTGGCCCATTTCTCTGCAACGTGTTCACGGCCAAGTTTGTGGATCCATTACTTTGTGACTACAGTCAGCACCATCCTATGCTAGTAAAGCCCCACTCTGCCGACTCTGATTGGTATGCCTTTGCCGTTATGGTGATGCAATGCCTGTTATTCGTGGATCCCTATGGAGGTATCTACAAGCCTAAGGATCCTAGCCAAAAAATTCCCCATCCAGCCCGCCCATCCCGACGCATCACAGTCTTCCACCCAGAGGTGGTGTATCCGAAACCTGCTATTCCCTACCGTGTACTCAGTGATGACCTACTGGATTATTTGCAAGCGGTGTTTACGGGCGATCGGCGTGGCCTATTCCCCATTAGCCTCCTAGAGACATTGCAGTGGCAGACCTGCCCTAGTTGCGGCAGAGAACACGCTCGCCGTCAATGTCCAGATTGTGCTGTGCCCATGGTAACCGTTGGAACAAGCCTTACGCCCAAGTTGGCCCAAGTGGGGCAAGGCACTATAGTGCGCGGCAGTATAACCATGACTCGCCTATTCCACACCAATGGCGTGATTTTGGCAGCGGCCATGCAAGAGGGCAAACTCCGTTGGCTATATCATGAGGCAGGCCAGTTCCGGCGAGACGACGGCACAATCATACTTACAGGTAACCCTGATCCCCATTTACAGATTGGCATCCAAGGCAACAATACTCTCTTGCACAAAGCCGGACAGTTGGTTTGTCTGACCCCAGGCCAAGATCCTGTGATCCTAGCCGCCGATCGCAGTGCTGCCAACAGCACCCACTACTACTGGATCCACAATGGACAACTCCTGCGCAACAACCCTCTAGGGGCAATGTATGTTGGGGATGTTCTTAGCGAGCAAACCCAGTTTTGGGTGGGAGACAGCTTTGGGTTTGGGTTTTACCGTGCAGGCAATCTGAAGGTTGCTTTTGTGTTCGACAGTCAGCGATCAGGCATTAATGATCAAGTAGCGTTGCCCCCTTGGTCAGGGCAGTTGTTGCACGCTGATTGCACCTTTACCTCTGAACGCTGTTGGCTATTTATGGTCACGCAAGAGCAGGGGCAACTTTACCATCGTTGCACTGTAATCACTGCTACTGGCGAGGTCGAGGCCACCGCGATCGCCCAAGTTGGTGATGGGTCTTGGTTAGCCAAGGCCATGGTAGGCAGCCGCACTAGTGGACATTGTGCAACACAGAAGTTTTTGTGGGTTGCAACAGATGAGGGGGTCATGCGGGTTGAAATTATGCCATCTTCCCTAGGCACAACAACCCTAGTACCCACCAAGACTTTTGCCGATACAGAGCCATTTATCGATGCCAGCAGTCAATTGTTCATTGGATGGGAAGGACTATATGTCGTCACAGCTTGTGAAGTCTTAATTCTAACCTTGGGCCAGTAGGTATCCCCTATTGTACGTGGGGCAAAATGTGCTGCTCCACAAGCATCGTTGCCATGGTGGCGGCACAGCGTTGATAGTGGGCTTTATCTGGCATAAACACAACGTGGGGGCCAGTTTTACACTGGTTCATGCAGCCTGTGTACTTGACCGTGACCCGATCGCCTAGACCATGTTCCCGCAATGCCAGCTCCAAGGCTTGATCGATGCCGCCCCCCCGCTTTTTCAGGCACTTTTGACACAGCAGGATAGTAGGCAATTTAGCTCGTTGGGGTTTTGCTGGTGGCTCAGCCGTAGCAACAGCCTTCAGGTTCTCTGGCTCATGGCTAGCTGTTGCGTGGCCATCCACAAATCGAGTCACTTGGAAGACTTTGCGCTTAACAGTGCCCTCTTTGGGATTATAGGTTTGCCATCCCGTAACCTGGATCCGATCGCCCCGTACTAGCGCCATTGCTGGTGCTATCAGTGCATATTTAGAAACTTTGAACACCTGCAAGCCACTCTCTGTAATCAAGTGCAGGTACTTTAATCGTCCGTGATCTTTGCAAACCAGGTCTACGATTTCACCTTGGCAACAAAATTCCCCGTGACCAAGAGGCTCCTCCGTTGACAGAGCCATCGGTACCCTATTGCTGTGTTTGCCCATGACAGTATTGATGCAACTAATTCTCAATATATCCTATCCACAGCAATTGACCAATAGGCCGTTGGTAGTCCCCTTGCCGCGCTAAGCCCTGCTGCAAATGAACGAACATCCCAGTCCACGAGCAAACATTTGGCAAAAAATGCCTGCACGACTGTCTGTTGCGTCATTCCATGCAGGCAATTTCACTGGAAGCTATAGAGTCCAACTGTTGAGCTGTCAAACCCTATTCTTCTGCGCCTTGAATCTTCAATAGCAAAAAGCCTAGCCCCAACCCTACCAAAATCAGGCTGAAGGCCAAAAATGCAGTTGTAAAAATCTCACCCATTGCGCGGAAGCTCCCATTGCTATTCGTTCATAATCATTTACGTATCCTACAACTAATTGGTGCGCTTGATGTCCGATCAATTTGACTCTGTTAACCATAGCCGCCGACCTCGCCTCGCGATCGCGCTCGGAGACCCTGCTGGCATTGGCATGGAAGTAGTGCTAAAAGCCCTAGCGGATCCTGTTGTGATGACTAGCTGTGATATTACCCTAGTGGGCAATGGTGATCAATTGCACGACTGTTGGCAATTCCTGGCGGCTGAGGGTTATCCTGTACCTGATTTCCAGCAGCTTTCGATCTTGCATGTTGATCTCGATGCAGACATTCAACGCCAGATTTACCTCGGTGTGGGCAACGCAGCCAGTGGTGAGGCCAGTTTTCAGTATTTGGAGCGGGCGATCGCCTATACCCTAGCGGGTAAAACCGACGGAATTGTAACCGCACCAATCGCAAAATCAGCTTGGGCTATGGCTGGGCATCACTATCCAGGCCAAACTGAACTGCTGGCAGAACGAGCAGGGGTAACCCAAGTGGGGATGCTGTTTGTAGCCCGATCGCCCCATACAGGTTGGGTGCTGCGTACCCTGCTGGCCACTACCCACATTTCCCTACGCCAAGTGCCTGATGCCCTCAGCCCTGAGCTAATGACCACTAAACTCACATTGCTACTCGCTAGTCTAGAACAGGATTTTGGGATACTAACTCCCCACATTGTCGTGGCAGGGTTGAATCCCCATAGTGGTGAACACGGGCAACTAGGCCAGGAGGAACAAGATTGGCTGATTCCTTGGTTAGAAACTGCTCGTCACCGCTATCCCCACCTTCAGCTCGATGGCCCTGTGCCACCAGATACATTGTGGGTAAAACCGGGGCAAGCATGGCACCATCTGACCACAACGTCTGGGCAAGTTGCCGATGCTTATATCGCTTTATACCATGACCAAGGATTAATCCCCGTGAAGTTGCTAGCCTTCGATCGCGCTGTCAATACCTCGATCGGGTTACCTTTTGTTCGCACCTCTCCTGACCACGGCACTGCACTCGACATCGCAGGAAAAAACATCGCCGACCCCACAAGCATGATCGCCGCAATTCAACTTGCTTGCCACCTGGTGCGCACCTCATTAAACAATACCTCCGTTATCGCTCTTAATTTCAAATCATGAACGTCACCGATCTCCGTGGCATCCTCACCTACATCCCGCAGTTCCGTGAAAAAACCTTTGTCATCGCAATGGACGGTATCATTGCCGCACATGAAAACTTCACCAATATCGTCCTCGATTTAGCCGTCCT
>JANWZG010000253.1 GCA_025054735.1 Cyanobacteriota bacterium
AGCGTTGACCTGCACGCTTGGCGTTACCATCAAGCTGTGCTGCCTTCAAACTGGGCAAGGCGTGCCTCTAGCTCATCGAGGGAAATGGCACCAGCAAAGGGAACACCATTCATTAGGAAAAAGGGAGTGCCCTGAATGCCAAGGCGATCGCCAAGCTGCATGTCACTCTGGATAGCTTGTGCAGCCCTCTGACTGACACGATCGGCATTAAATCGCTGCTCGTCTAGATGTAGTTGTCGTGCTAAGGCAATGTAGAGATCTTCACCTAGTTGAGCTTGGTTTGCAAACAGACGATCGTGGTAATCCCAAAATCGCCCCTGCTGTCCAGCCGCCCATGCTGCCTTTGCTGCCGCTATGGCTTGGGGATGAATTTGACTCAGGGGATAGTGCTTGTACACTAAGGTTACCTGCCGCTGATGAGCAGTCATAAACTGTTGCAACGTGTCATGTACTCTAGCGCAATAGGGGCATTGAAAATCAGAAAACTCTACTAATACGATTTGGCGTTGGGGTGCTCCTAGCACAGGAGATTGCCCAATGATGGCGCGAGGATTCGTCTGATAGGGTCGTAATGCTGCTGCCTGAGCCTGTTGACGCTGAGATTGCTGCTGTTGCTCGTAGCGTTGAACTGACTCCAAAATTGCCTCTGGATGTGCCCGAATCACATCGAGAACCTGAGCCTCAAACTGAGAATCCACAACAGCTAGGGCAGGCATGGCCCAACTTAGCCATAGACTACTGAGAAGTACAGCTAAACATCGGGCAACACATTTTACCCAGCGATCGCAGTATGGCATGACAACCTGTCCTAATAGTCATGTAAATGATGAATGATGACTTCTACCATAGCGTAATTCCAGACTTTAGGTGTCACGCCCTCCTAGTGCCCATGCCAGCAGTGCCACAACTGCAACTGTGGGTATCCAACCCAGCCCGCCAGCGATCGTATCGACCAGTCTCAGCGGAACAATCACCAGAAAATAGGGCAGCAGAGCTGCGGTTGCCAACACAACTAGGGTGATGAGAACAAGCATAAATGGTGATCAATCCTCTTACGTAAATCCTTCGGTAACGTGATGACGAAACTTGCTGTTGTTGGTTAGGGCAGTTAACTCATCGAGTAGACCTTGATTACTCAGTCCTATCTAACATGGTTGCACTAGCATTACTAGCCGAAACACTGCTAGGCTTGGCGGCGATCGTCATTTCTTCAACAGCTCCTGGTTCACCCATGGGCTTTGCCTGCTCACGATTAACAGCCACCAAAACTCCGCCTGCGTTACCCGCCCGAATTACAACCCGTTGATTGGCCCCCCAAGCACGTTCAGTTCCCTCAGATAGCACCCCTTCCAGTAGAGTGTTGCCATCAACTTCAACCCGCAGCCACGACTGTTCCTTGAGCTTAATTGCAACTTGAATTGGCTTTGACAGGTCAGCACTATCTTCTACAGGAACTAAGTTTGGAAAGATAGCGTGTTCCAGGGATTGTAACCCAGTGACAGCAGAGGATTGTTTTGACTCAGACGTTGCAGGCACCGCAAGTGACACAGCTGTGGAAGTAGATCCAGTTCGATTAGTAGGAAGTGATGGTTGTAGCTGTTCACTGGTCACTTCAATAATTTCTGGTAGTGATGGATCGCCAATAAAATATGACAACCCATTAACAGCTATAAAGATGAGACCAGCATATAAACAATACAGATGAATAGGTTGCAGTTGGGCTTTAGTCCACGATCGTGATTGCTTGCCTCTAGGCAACCGCATGAGAGTTTCAGTAGGAAACGCCGCTGACAGTGCAGAGCCATCCATACCTAATGCTTGGGCAAACAGCTTGATGTAGCCTTGGATAAATACAGGCTCTGGCAGTTGGCTCAAATCACCTGCCTCGATCGCTCTCAGTAATCTGGGCTGAATTTTTGTGCGCAATTCAATATCCTCTAGTGATAAAGCTCGCTGCTCGCGCGCTTGGCGCAGATAAGTGCCGATTTCCTGCAACTTAATAGCTTGCTCTTCACGTAAGGCAGATTCTACCTGACCATGACTACGCCAACGTCCTCTCAGCCGCTTTATCACATTACCTGTCATACCGCTCACAAGACTCACACCTGAACTGTACTATCTACCGGAACTCGATCATAAACCCTTCTTTGCTAGGAGAACTAGCCCTCTACTAAAGAGCGTAAGGACTTAATATCAGTAGGCGTAAGCACACGATATTGCCCTACTGGTAAATTCCCTAGCTGCAAGTTACCAATTGCAACTCGATGTAAACTCACTACGGGGTGCCCTAACAACTCTGCTACGTTACGAATTTGCCGATTTCTCCCCTCTCGCAACACAACTTCCAATAGACTTTGGGTAGCTGTTCGCTTTACCACCCGAACTGTTGCAGGGAGTGTTTTTCTGCCAGCTAGCATAACCCCCTGCCTCCACTCTTGCAAGGTAGAAACGGACGGATTACCGTCAACCCAAACCCGATAGGTTTTAGCAACATGATGGCGGGGGTGGGTCAAGGCATTGGTAAGTGCTCCATCATTGGTTAATAAAACTGCTCCAGTTGAGTCTGCATCGAGCCGCCCAACAATGTGCAGACCTTGGCCCTGGTGTAGTGATCTTGGTAGCAAATCTAGTACAGTCATTCGACCATAGGGATCATGGCATGTGCAAATCACCCCAATCGGCTTATGCACCAAGATGGAACAATGCTGAGGACGATTGACTAGTTCTAGTGCTACCCCGTCTACCACAATTTGATCAACGTGGGGATCAGCCATCTGCCCAAGGTGAGCAATGATGCCATTGACTTTTACTCGTCCTGCTAGGATCCACTGCTCCGCTCTGCGTCGAGATGTAAGCCCCCACTGAGCAAGAACTTTTTGTAATCTTTCTGGCATAACTTTTGTAATCTATTTGACCTAACTTAGGTACGCATTGTCGGACTTTCCGTGTAACCTGCTAGCCATTGCCCAAAGCTACATAGGAGTCATGGCAAGATGGTTACAAACTATCCATTGCATCATCTGGCAGGGTTAGGCAAGAGATTCTTATACTAGAAAGGCTAGGGGTAGACAGTGCTAGATGGAAACATAGAAATATTTTCATGAGAATATTATTAGTTGATGACGATGAAATACTAACTCAAGCCATCGCACGCCAATTGGCATCTCAACCCTACGCTGTTGATATTGCTGCAGATGGTGAAGCTGGATGGGATTTTGCTCAAGCAACTACCTACGACCTAGTGGTTTTAGACATTAATCTCCCTAAGCTAGACGGTATTCAATTGTGTCAGCGACTACGTGACCATAAGTACACAAACCCCATTCTGTTGCTGACTGCTAAAGGAGAAAGTTCTGACAAAGTCATGGGGCTAGACGCTGGGGCCGATGATTATGTTGTTAAGCCATGCACAATTGAAGAACTCTGTGCCCGAATTCGAGCCTTGTTGCGTCGGCGATCTGCCACTAGTTCCCCAGTGCTAACATGGGGTTATCTCCGTTTGGATCCTAGCACTTGTGAGGTTACCTATAAGAACCAACCACTCAATTTATCACCCAAAGAATATGGGCTATTAGAATTGCTGCTGAGAAATCCTCAGCGAATTTTTAGTAGCAGCAGCATTCTTGAACACCTGTGGGGATTCGAAGACGCACCCAGTGAAGAAACTGTTAGGACACACGTTAAACGGCTGCGGCGTAAGCTTAAGGCATTGGGGGCTGAGAATTTAATTGATACTGTATATGGAATGGGGTATCGCCTAAAGTCTCCTGACTCTTTATCATCAGCAACTCAAGCGAGGGCAGCAACGATCGCCCTGTGGGAGCAATTTAAGCCATCGGTGCTAGAGCGGCTAGCTGTTTTAGAGCAAGCAGTCGGTGCCTTAAAATCTGGCACATTGTCAGACTCGCTACATCAACGTGCGCAGCAAGCTGCTCATAAGTTAGCAGGCTCCCTCGGTATGTTTGGGTTTCCCGATGGTTCACAGCTAGGGCGAGAGATTGAAGATTGGTTGTTTAAGTCAGCCACTCAAACTGACAACACTCAATTGTCTAGGTTGGTCACGGCGCTACAACAAGTTCTCCAGCGATCGCCAACGCTATCAACAGTTCCAGTTGCTCATCTGCCTTCACCGTTGACGGTTAATCCCATATTGTTGGTTGTGGATGACGATTTAGCGCTAGCAAACCAGTTGCAGACCATGGCCACTAGCTACGGAATCCAGGTTGAGGCTGCTGTTGATCCAAACTCTGCTAGGGAAACGCTAAAGCAACTTACTCCAAGTATCATCTTGCTAGATTTGAAGTTTCCTCATGGCGTTGATGATGGCCTAGTGTTGCTAGAAGAACTAGGAAAGACACTGCCTCATGTGCCTATCTTGGTATTTACTGTGCGGGATACGCTTTACGATCGCCTTGCCGTAGTTCGCCAGGGCAGTTATCGTTTCATCTCTAAGTCTACGCCCCTAAACCAAGTGCTAGAAACCGTGCGGGATGTCCTTAACCAATCTCGATCTTCTGAGATGCATGTGCTAGCGCTCGATGATGATCCTTTGGTTCTAGTTGCCCTGCAACAGTGCCTATCTCAATGGGGCATTCGCGTAACCACACTGGCTGATCCCGGACAACTGTGGAGTACCTTAGAAGCAGATAGCCCTGATTTGCTGATCTTAGATATTGAAATGCCCAAAATCAACGGCATTGAGCTATGTCAAGTAATTCGCAACGATCAAGCGTGGAACAGCTTGCCTATCTTGTTTCTCACGACCCATCAAGATCCTGAAACCATTCTCCAAATTTATAGCGCTGGAGCTGATGATTACGTGCCCAAGCCTTTTACAGAACCGGAACTGATTACTCGCATCCTTAACCGCCTGGAACGCAATCGCCTGTTACGCAATCTGGCAGAAACTGATCCCCTCACAGGAGTAGCCAATCGTCGTCGTTCTACCCAAGAACTTAACCGTTACTTAGCGCTACGTCAACGTCATCACCAACCTTTTTGTCTTGCTGTTATTGACCTAGACCATTTCAAATGCATCAACGACCAGTATGGGCATGATGTGGGAGACTTGGTGATCAAGCGCATCGCTAATATTCTGCAACAGGCATTTCGCCGAGAAGATATTGTTGCCCGCTGGGGAGGTGAAGAATTTCTAGTAGGCATGTATGGTATTACCAAGCAGCAGGCTGCTGACCGACTGCAAGAAGTATCGCGGATTGTACAACAAGAGAATTTTCTTAATACTTCTGCTATGCACCTGCATCTGACATTTAGTGCCGGTGTTGCTGAGGCACCCCACGATGGAGAAGACTTCCGTAGCCTTTATCAAGCTGCTGATATTGCTATGTATCAGGCAAAAGCTATGGGACGCAACCGCATTATCATCTATTCAGCGGAATATACTCAGCAATCTGAGTCCTAGCTATCTAGTAACCAGCTAGCTAAATAGTGGCTGAAGCACCTGTCTCAGCTCATTAGTAGCACTTGCTTGGTTATCATTAGCTTCTTGGAACTGAGCTAGCAGGCCAGCGATCGTCTCTAACTTACTTTGAATAGTGTTCAAATTGTCTTGCACAGGCTGCAACAGCTCTCGATATAGATTTACTCTTCCCCACGCTTCACCCACAGCTCGATACTGCTCACCTAAAGCTTGTTGTCGTTGCTGCAACTCGTTGTACCAGTCCTCTTGCCGTTGTCTCTGTTGCTCAACTTGCCCCTGTGCCTGCTCTAACTCAGCACGTAGCTGATCGACTGAACCATTCAGGGCATGAGATGCTTCGCTATACTGCT
>JANWZG010000254.1 GCA_025054735.1 Cyanobacteriota bacterium
GGTGAGCGACTTGTAGATTACTCCAGTCAATTTATGCGTCGCGCTGAGATGTCGGCAGCCTATAGGGATATGGCAACAGTTGGGTTCACCTAGATATGACAGCTCTAGCTAGTTCGTAGTGTTAACTTCAGTTGACTATGCCAAAACCCTAACTTCTTCAACAGCGTACTCAGGCAAGGGAATTAAGCAAGCTCTGTTCCTCCCTGTTTTCCCCTGCCCGTCTGTGTTCCAGCTACTTGTTCCAGCGCTGGGTAGCCATGGCAATGCGCTGACCGTATTTTTCAGCCGTGAGCAGATCGGCAGGATCCACAACGGCTGGCGCACCCGACATATCGACAGGACTTTGACCCATAACACCAAGGAATGAGCCGAGACGGTTAACGGTGCCATCATTCATTTCACCAGCTCCTACCCAAATCATGCCATGTTGAGCTGCATTAATCGCAAGATAAAGCAAGGTGCCCTGTTTGTCACCACTGGGGGAACTAGAATGGGTAAACCCACCTGCGAGTTTGTCTTTCCACTGTTGGGTAAACCAAGCATAGCTGCCTGCATCAATAAATGCCTTGAACTGAGCAGCAACACCACCCATGTACGTCGGTGACCCAAAGACAATGGCATCAGCTTGGTTGAGGGTTGCCATGATGGCATCGTCCTTCCAGCGACCATTGGTAATTTGTTCCCCTGTGATCCGCAGCAGTTTAACCTCTGCACCTGCATCACTGGCTCCTTTAGCTACAGCCTCAGCCATTAGATGAGTGTGACCAGATCCGGAGAAATACACAATCGCGATCGTAGCCATAGAACCTCCTGATATAGCCATTAACTCAACAATGCCATCCTAGAAACTTTTACTTACTAAAGTAAAGTAGGTACAATGAAGTAACTAGAAAACTTTCAGTAACCAGCCATGACAAGACCATCACAAGATTCTAATCCTTGCCCTGTTAGCATTTTGATGAATATTCTGTCTGGCCCTTGGACGCTGTATATTCTCTGGATACTGTCTACGAATGGGTCTACGCGGTTTGGAGCACTGAAGCGACGAGTTGAGGGCATTTCTACCAAGATGTTGACCGAGCGTCTGCGCCTGTTAGAGCGAGAAGGCATTGTCTCTCGGCACTATGAACCCACGGTGCCTCCGCAGGTCTCCTATGAGCTAACGGTAAGGGGTCAGGAGTTAGTTAGCATTTTGGCGCAGTTAAACGAGTTGGCTGAGCGCTGGTATCGTCAGCCTCAAGCAGCCGTATAAGTCAACTGGTGGCTTTCCTGGCAAGCGGTGTAGGGAATGGAGACCTGTAGATTAGTGCTGCTTGACCAAGGTACCTACAGCGAAGAATTGGTTGCGCTCTAAGGTTTCTAGGTGCCAGCCATAGGGTTCTGCCCAGGCGACGAGTTGCTCTGCTGGTCGGGGCACGAGTTCCCATGGACGCTGGTTTAGATCCACTAGGCTTTGCTTGAGCAGCTTTAGGTCGGGGTGATGCTCTTGGATGGTGAACACCCACCGTGCCCCCGGTGGGGTAATAGCAGAGCCATTTTGCAATACGGTTTGAATTTGCTGGTCGTCAGTGAGGATGTCAAAAAAGCCGGATGCCACGAGAATATCGGCCCGATCGCTGGCCAACTCTGACAGCACGAAGGCATTATGGCGCTGAAAGGTAATATCTGTTCGTCCCAAGCGATTAGCTTTATCTTGTCCTTGAGCTACGGCTTCTGGTTCGTAGTCGCCAGCAATAATAGTCGCCCGTCCGGGGGGAATTGTGAACAGGTAAGAGCCAACCCCAGCAGCAAGGTCAACCACTAGGGGATGGTCATAGTGGCTAAGGGCTTGTTGAAGCTGTCCAATCAAGAATTGTCGGCGCGATCGTACCCCATCCCATACCGGGTGAGCTATAAACATCCGGTCAAACCATACCCCCAAGGGGGTAATGCCACGAGGTTGGTTCTCGTAGATATATTCCAGCATTACGCCAGAGTCAAAGCCTGTGCGCCAGCCAAGACGAATGCCATCACTCAATCTACCAATCGTCTGTAACCCAACACGCAATAGCCAGTAGTACACAGTTCACCTTGTGCATTTGTACAGCACAGTTGTAGCAGCAGTTTAAGATAACGACAAGACTAGGCTCATCGTAACCTGAGGGCTAATCATGACCACAGCATTGCGATCGCCGAACGTACGGCCTCTCCCACTAAGGAAGTGCGCTCTGCCTGATCTGCTGATCGCTCCCAGCGTAACAGGCGATCGAGAAAGGTTTTGTCCAGACTTGCACGCTTCATAATCACCTTACCAATCAAGCGGCGCTGTTCCTCATCGGTTTTAATGCCCTGTTGCGTGAGAAAGGCTACCAGCGCTTGACTATGCTGGGCACGGTCTTGAGCATCCTGGGAAAACAAACTAAGCTGGACATGCTGCATGATTTGACCAGGAAGCTTAGAAGTATGGTTGGTTGTTGCCTGAGGCAACGGTGCTGTCCCCAAAGTAGTAGGGTCAGTGCTGGTTTGGTGAGGCTGAACCAAAATGTTCATCCTGGTCAAGATGGCTTTCTGGTGACGTTTCCACTGTTGTTGCATCTCAGGATAAAGCTTAAGAATGCGCTGAGTCAGTGTGCTGGCATTAATGGGGCGATTCACTAGCAGCCTCACAGTCCCCTTGCCATTTGCAAACTCGTAGCTGTTGATTGTCAGGGCCACATCTGGAGACTCTTGCTGAATCTGAATTAGGGAAAACAGCAGTGCCTGCCAGTGCACTTCTCCATCCAGGGTCAGTTCAAGGTGACTACTGCTACCATAGGTGGCTGACATTTCTCCAGGAGCGAAGTCGCGATCGACAGGGTGCCTGTCCATCGCCCGCTTGGCATGGTAATTGAACCGAGTAAAGACATATCGACAGTCCACCTTAGAAAAGTCTGCCTCTTCCACGCGCCAGTTGTAAATGCAACATCCTGTCATCTTGGTGCCCTCCAAGCTAGTCCGAATTAGGTGGCACTGCAACAGACAGGCGTTACTCAAATCTGCTTCACTTAAAATCGTGTCACTAAGGTAGGCCCCGCTGAGGTCAGCACGACGCATGATTGCCCCGCGCAAATTTGCTTCAGTTAAATCTGCTTGTAGCAAATAGGCATCTTGGAGGTCTGCCCTTGGCAAGTGAGTTTTGCGACAACTAGCCTTGAGCAGATAGGCTCCACTCAAATTTGCCCGACTCAAGTCAGCATTATCCAATTGAGCTTCACTCAAATCAGCCCCCTGTAAAATCACCCGGTGCAAGTCTGCCGACTGTAAATTAGCTTGTCGCAAATAGGCCGTGGTTAAATTCACTTCAGTTAGATTAGCGCCTGCTAAATTAGCCTCCCGCAAGTTAGCCTCTTCTAAGTGAGCTTCTCGCAGATTAGCTCGGCTTAGATCAGCCCCAGTGAGGCTGGCCCCTCGCAAGTTGGCCTCCATCAATTCCAAGTCCATTAACTTGGCACTATTGAGCTTTGCACGCTCTAGGTTAGCTTGATCCAGTCTGGCTCCTTGCAGGTCAGCTAGGCTTAAATCAGCTTCCTGCAAGATTGCCCAATCTAACTCTGCTGACTGGAGGTTGGCTAACCGCAAGTCTGCTTTTGTTAAGTTGGCTCCTGACAAGACTGCTTGGGTCAAGTTTGCATTATTCAAGGCACAACTGCGCAAATCAGCCTGCCGGAGATTGGCTCCCACCAAGGTTGCACGGGTGAGAAACGCCCAACTCAGGTTGGCTCCCGTGAGGTTGGCACCTGTTAGGTCAATATCTTGGAGGTTCACTCCACTGAGGTTAGCCTCCCTCAAATCGATGTGAGCAAAATCACGCTCTCCCTGGCGATATCGATTCAGGAAATCTTTAAGTTGCAACGTCTACTCGTCCTTTGATATCTTAACTTAATGAGTACAGAGACCATGATTATAGGAGCACAGCTAGGCTGTATTAGCTAGGCCATATTTAGATGTCACTGTAAGCATCTGCAATCAGAAATCGGGCCAACTCGATGATGAGTTTGAATTAGAGAAATCATCTCTGAGAAGAGAACGACTCCTATTGTCCAACAACTTAATCATGACTCTCATTAACCCCACTTACTTATTCAGTCTATCCATCAAGTCTAGCAAGGCTGATCAAAACTACAGTGCAACCGATAAGATTAGATTGCGTATGTCCGATAGAAACGCATAGAGCCTCTAGCAGGATGGGAAGACGGCAATGCACCTATTGATTCCAGCAGCAGGGATGGGGCGGCGCATGGGTAGCGATCGCAACAAGCTGTTATTAACCCTGTTGTCAGAACCTTTGCTGGCATGGACCTTGAGAGCGGCTGAGGCGGCTGAGCAGATTACTTGGATTGGGATCCTAAGTCAGCCCGATGATTGGCATGACTTTAAGCAAATTGCAGCAGATTTGAAACTAAGCAAGCCTGTGACCTTTATCCAAGGAGGTGACACCCGACAGCAATCGGTTTGCAATGGTGTGCTAGCTCTACCAGAGGATGCTGAGTATGTCTTGATTCATGATGGAGCACGATGCCTAGCAACACCAGCTTTGTTTGATCGCTGTGCTGTTGAAACTCGTCATGCTCACCAAGAGAAGGGTGCAGGTACGATCGCTGCCATTCCTGTCAAAGACACCATCAAGGTGGTAGACCTGCAAACCAAGGCGATTACCGATACGCCTGAGCGTCGCTGCCTCTGGGCTGCCCAAACCCCTCAAGGATTTGCCGTCCGGGCTATCCAACAGTGCCATCGTCAAGGAAAAGCAGAAGGTTGGGAAGTCACCGATGACGCAAGTCTGTTTGAGCGCTGTGGATTGCCTGTGGTGATTGTGCCGGGAGAGGAAACCAACCTGAAGGTGACTACACCCATGGATTTGACGATCGCCGAGTTTATCCTGCGTCAGCGTCTCCAGCTATGACTATTCGTTTCTACCAGCCTGCTGAATGGCATCCCCACAGTGCTTGCTGGTTAGCTTTTCCCAGTCATGTTGAGTTGTGGGATGATTTGTTGCCTGCCGCCCGCGCGGAATTTGTAGAGTTGTGCCGTGCCATTGCTGATCCAGATCCGGTCACAGGTGAGGCACGAGGAGAACAGTTAGAAATTTTGGTACTCGATGCAGACGGGCAAGCGATAGCAGAGCAGATGCTGGGAACTATCCCTGCTCGGTTTCATCACCATGCCTTTGGCGATATTTGGATGCGGGATATTGCTCCTATTTTCTTGGTTCATCCCACTGAGGGACTAGCCACCGTGCGCTTTCAGTTCAATGGGTGGGGCGATCGCTATCACCTACCAGGCGATGACACCGTAGCCCCTGCCATTGCCCGCTGGGTAGATGCACCTGAGTTTACGATCGCCCTAGTTGCCGAAGGTGGTGCCCTTGAAGTTGACGGTGAAGGCACCTGTCTCACCACCCGTCAATGTCTGCTTAACCCCAATCGTAATCCCCATCTGACCCAAGATGAGGTTGAGCGCCTTCTGCACATGGCCTTGGGCGTGTCTAAGGTTATCTGGCTCCAGGAAGGATTGCTCAATGACCATACTGATGGACATATAGACACCCTGGCGCGATTCGTAGCTCCTGGAGTCGTAGTCTGTATGGAAGCTCAGGATCCCAATGATCCCAATCGTGATACCCTCAACCAAGTTGCTACTGACCTAGCTAAGGCCACAGATGCTAGCGGTCGTCGCCTCCATGTCATTCGCATTCCCTCACCTGGCCCAGTGTTGGATCATCAAGGCAACCTT
>JANWZG010000255.1 GCA_025054735.1 Cyanobacteriota bacterium
CTGGTTCCGGCACCACCAATATAGCTGCCTCTTGCCACACTAGCGCAGAGACCAAGTAGCTCAACCGATAGCGTCCGTGATTACCTACAGGTGGCACCCCTGTTTGAATCAAAGCACTACGCCCCAAGCGCAATGCCCGCGCCACTAACCGCCCCATGGTCAAGTTATGAGACCAATAGGGTTGCCCCTGTTGGCGCAAAAATGCGCGGAGTTGTTGGTGGACTTCAACTTCAATCACAAGCAATGCGTGGTATACCAGTTTCCGTCCATTGTCTCTTAACTGACGGGAAAACACAATTTCAGGTCAGAATTTTGGGAGAATATGCTTTGGCTCGGTGTTACAAATGGGTACACTATGGGATGAATCTAAGCAGATGAGCTTGAAAAAAGACAGGCCTGAATATGCATAGCGCCTCAGGCAGCTCTCTTCCGTGAAGAAGAGTCGGTTCTACGTAGAATGCACTACAGACTGGCTTGTTAGTCACTGATGACAACTATGCAATCCACAGCGCCATACTCCGGTAGCTAGGTAGCTAGCCTATTCATGCAGGGTGATCGTAGCCCTGTCTCCATTGTTGATAAGTGTGTCCATTAGGTTTGTTCAACGCCTGCAAGCTGATTAACCCCATGGTCAAAATTTTAGAGAGTCGCCATCAATATCGTTCCTGTCACATTCGCCTACCGGGTGAAGATCAACGGTTTGCTGCTGTTATGGTTGATGGGAAGTTCTACAGCCTGCTGAAAATTGTCCGCGATCGCCAAAAGGCCCTTAAAATCTGTGAACTGCTGATGGCCAAAGGTGGTGATGTTGTCATGACCAAAACAGCTAAGGGAGATGCAATTTGGCTATGGGAGGCCGATGCAATCGCAGACTTACCACCTCAAGCCCAGCCTAAAACAAAACCAGCAGCAGTGCCTTCTCCCCCCTATCGTGTGCTAACTTCTCCTGAACAGTATCAAACTTGCTACATCCGAATTCCTGATATTGGCGATCGTCTAGAGGCAATTTACGTGGGTGGTAAGTATTACAGCTTGTTTAAGGCTGACCAATCTGCTGAACAAACCGTAGAGTTGGCCGTTAAACTTTGCCAGCGGGGGGATGATGTGGTTGTCACCAAAATGGCTCAGGGCTATACTTTGTGGGTGCTAGAGGCCGATGCTGTTCTCGCGTAAGCATTTGGACTGATAGTTTGTGATGCCAAACTCACCCGGATCAGATCACTAAAACTTGGATATACTGAGCGTCTGTTGCGATCGTCTTGGTAGGTTTCGGTACTGTGCAATCCAAGCAGGTTTGCCATTGCCGTTTTCGTGTACATATGAACATACATAGCACTGTGGGGGTAGTATCAACACCCAAAGCCCTCTGGCTAATGCTTTGGCGCGGGCTAAAGGTTTGGCTGGGCAGTTGGATTATGGTAGTGGGGATGCTACTGGGAACTTGGCCAGCTCTAGCCGTGCCACAGGGCATTGCCAGTTCGCTGATGGGAGGAGCATCCATCTCTCCGCCAGTGTTGCTTCAGGCTGGGATTTCTGGTGCTATAGAGGATTTGGTGCGCCAACAGCAACAGCTAGAAAACCAGCGCCAAAATCTGGCTAAGGAGCGCGATCGCCTGCAAAATTTGGAGACTGAAGCTAGCCGTACCTTGAATACCCTGCAAACAACTGTGCAGGACAAAACTCGCCAGATTCAAGCCCAAGAGGCTCAAAAGGCAAAGGCTGAGGAACAACTGCGCGTCTTACAAAAAGAGCTAGCGATCGCGACAGACCGGTATCAGCGTCACCAGTTGGCAACAGTGGCTCGTCTGCAATTTCTTCAGCGTCAACAGCGCACCTGGGGTTGGGCAACCCTGTTGCAGAGTCAGAATCTTAACGAGTTTTTAGATCGTCGTTACCAGCTACGGTTGCTCTACGAGCACGATCGGCAGATGTTAGCGCAGCTTACCCGTGAAGCCAAGGCGATCGAGGAGAAAAAGTTGCGGGTCGAAGCTCAGAAAAATCAAATCATTCTTCTTACCCAACAGCTTATGGCTCAGCGTGCTCAGGCATCCCAGCAAGCAGCCTACCAAAAGTCTGTAATCAGTCGTCTTCAAAACGATCGCCTTGCCCTAGAAGCTGCTGAAGATCGCCTCGCCGCAGACTCCAATAACTTAGCTGCTCTCATTCAGCAAAAAATAGCCGAACAGCGTGCTCGCGAGTCCTATGGTGCTGTCATCATTCGGGGTACAGGACAACTTAGCTTCCCCAGTGATGGAGCGTTGACTAGCTACTTTGGTTGGCGGGTACACCCAATTTTGGGATACGAGCGCTTTCACTCTGGTATCGACTTTGCTGCTGACTATGGCAGCCCCATCCGAGCAGCCGACAATGGTTATGTAATCTTTGCAGGCTGGTATGGTGGTTATGGCAATGCTGTGATTCTCGACCATGGCAATGGCATCAGCACACTATATGGTCATGCTGAAGAACTGTTAGTCGCAGAGGGGCAGTATGTGCAGCGGGGACAGGTGATTGCCACTGTCGGTTCTACTGGCCTTTCGACGGGGCCACATTTGCACTTTGAGGTACGCCAAGGGGGAGAGCCAGTTGACCCCATGGCATTTTTATAACAATTAACAATTCCCCATGGCGGAAATCAGCGTAAGTATTCCAGAATACCTTGGGCAATGCCAGCAGCGATACGGCTCCGGAAGCTGGGATCCGCTAGATTAGCAGCATCTTCGGCTCCTGTGACAAAGCCAGTTTCTAGGAGTACTGAAGGCATCGTTGTACGGCGAAGAACGTAGAACCGGGCACGCCGCACACCCCGATCGCGGGAACCTGTAGCCGCTATCATGTTGCGGTGGATCACTTGAGCTAGTCTGAGACCAGAATCATAGTAGTAGGTTTCAATGCCATTCACATCGGGACGGCTGAGACTAATGGCGTTAGCGTGGATGCTGACGAATATTGTGGCATTCACCTGGCGAGCAAGCTGTACCCTAGGCTCTAGGCCAAGATCACGATCGTCCTCCCGTGTTAGGATTGCTCGGATTCCCTGTTGCTCCAGCAGAGCCGCCACCTCTTGGGAAATGGGCAGCACCACATCTTTTTCCCGCAGGCCACCAATGCCAATAGCCCCTGGATCTGGGCCACCATGCCCTGGATCAATTACCACCACAAACTGACCAACGGGTGCTGACGATGGATCTCGGGGAAACCTGATTACTGGTGGTTGGACACCTACTGTGCGCCCTACCTCTAGAGCCAATAGACCACGACGAGTCTGAGCAATCCGTCCTATGCGGTTACCAGGCGCTGGCTTCACAAACACAACAACCGTATCCGGTGTTTCTTGCACCAGTCGAATTTGGGCAACGGGACTATCGGCTGGGAGTGTAGGGCGGCGAAATTGCTCAGAAATAGTGGCATTGAAGATGCGGATGCGATAGTCGGTTGAGCTGCGATCCCAACCGCTTTCATAGCGCAGAGGCCGATCAGCCTGTACGAGTAGTCGATCGCCCTCCAGTTGTACCGTTTCAACGATCGCCAACTCTCCCTGGGGGCTGCCTGTAGAACTTACAGAAGCCGCTGGTGCAATCACCTGGGGAACAGGTAGTTGTGCTGACCACTCGGTTGGGCTACTCCCTCGGATTTGGATCCGTTGTGGATCTAACCCATACCCAGGTGACAATTCCAGGACAATCTGAACCACCCGAGCATCCATTTGCACCACACTGATGGATTTGTATGCTCCACCGATCGTCTGTGTCACTGGATCACTTTCTAGGCTAACATCAGGCAACTCAATCACAAGACGACTAGGATTAGGGAGTAGCCGTGCTCGTGGTTGTACCCCCTGGCTGGTGGTAAACACTAGGCGATGTCGGCGTGGGTCAAACTGCCACGATGAAAGGGTAGCCATGGACTGCTGGGCCACGTATGCCTTAGAACTGGCAACAGACGGTTCAGGCTGATAGGTAGCGCGCGGGTTAACAGTTCCCCAAGCGACAGACGAACCGAGCAGCACAGCGATTATGCTTACTAGAAACCAGCTAATCAGAGTGATGAAATGCCTTCTCATGAATGTGCAAACCTAGGGAGTCTTGTCAATGAGATTCTGAATCCACTCACATGTAGGAAAAATAGAACCTAAGCATCAGAGGTTATCGTAAGACCAAGCCAGTGGAGCAAATCGTTCAAGATTTCTCTTCATTTCTGTCCTGAGCAACCAGGAAGATTTACAAGCTTATAGCGTTGCTAGAGAATTGAGCAAAATTTTAGATGTCTATGGTTGGTTTATCCTCCCTGACCACAGACTAACTCCATCAGGAATAGGTGCCCAACAGATTAACCTAAGCTTACTGACCATCACCAACCACTGAATCAGTAGCCATGCTAAGGGTTGAGTTGCCTGCTAGTAATAATGAACTGATGTTGCCAATCCTGTGGAAACAGCAACCATTCCATAAAATGTGGTGATATCAGGTTTTGTAGATAAACAGCAAGCGGTAGGCTAGAGTATCGATTATGCAAATGACATGTCTCCATTTATCAATGGCTGCAATCAACAGCGCCTAGCTCTGGCCCATCTATGAACACACCGTTTGACATTACCCTGCAAGTTATCATGACGGTAATCGCCGGGGTTAGTGCCCAAGTGCTAGCGGAATACCTAAAGGTACCCGCGATCGTGTTGCTGTTGATATTGGGAATCCTTCTAGGGCCAGATTGTCTGGGTTGGTTGCACCCAGCCATGCTAGGCCCAGGATTGGATGTCATCATTTCTCTGTTTGTGGCAGTGATTTTGTTTGAAGGAGGACTCAGCCTAGATTTGCGTGAACTAGGTAGGGTATCGGGTAGCCTCCGCAACTTGGTCACGATAGGGACATTAATCACACTGATTGGTGGCGGTATGGCTGCCCACTGGCTAGGTGAGTTTCCCTGGTCGATCGCGTTTCTCTATGCTTCCTTAGTCGTTGTCACCGGGCCAACCGTTATCTCCCCACTATTGCGACAGGTGCAGGTAGAGCGGCGCGTCGCCACTTTATTAGAGGGCGAAGGTGTCTTGATTGATCCGATTGGGGCCATTCTTGCAGTTGTTGTGCTGAATATTATTCTTAGCGGTGATGCAGATTTACTTACCATTACTAGCAGCCTGGGGATTCGGTTGGGCATTGGCTTGGCAATTGGGGGCATCGGTGGTCTGCTCTTGGGGCAAATTCTTCGCTATGCCAGCTTCCTGTCAGAAGAATTACGCAACCTAGTCGTGTTGGCTGGGGTGTGGGGACTGTATGGCCTATCTCAATTTACCAGCAGTGAATCAGGACTCATGGCAGTTGTCATTGCTGGCATTGTGGTTGGGAACAGTTCTTCTAGCCTAGCTCAGCGACCCCTACGCCGCTTTAAGGGACAACTGACCATATTGGCAGTGTCGTTTCTGTTTATCTTGTTGGCAGCAGACTTGTCAATTGCTAGTGTGTTCGCGTTAGGTTGGGGCAGTGGCTTGACAGTGCTCACCCTGATGGTGGTTGTTCGTCCACTCAATATCCTAGCCTGTACTTGGAACAGCGACTTGAACTGGCGACAGAAACTATTTTTATCGTGGATTGCACCTAGGGGTATCATCTCTGCTTCTGTTGCCTCTTTGTTTGCCATCTTGTTGACTGAGCAGGGGATTAATGGTGGTGATGCTATCAAAGCCCTAGTATTTTTGACCATTATTGCTACTGTGTTTATCCAAGGATTAACCGCCCGTTGGGTTGCCAAT
>JANWZG010000256.1 GCA_025054735.1 Cyanobacteriota bacterium
TTTCCATGTCGAAGGTGTGGCTCAGGAGTCGGCTACCATCGGGCATCTGGGCCTCAAATTCACGAGGGGTCAGATGGATTACAGGTGCGGTCATAATGCTTACCGTTGAGAGAAACGTAGGAGAACAGCGTAGTCTTTGGGCCTATGCCTTCGTATCATAGCCTTTTGCTACTCAGATTAGAGAGATGCTTCCTGTTCTGTAGCTTGGGGTTGAGTCATTTAAGCAATTACCAACTGACGATAGCTAAAAAAGTTGTGCAGTTCATGGGCTATTTATACTCCATCACCACAGTTGTTTGCTGCACACTGGTATGTGTTACGTTGTGGTGTGATTACCTACTGCCGTTAGTGGTTAAGAGTACTTTAAGTAAGGTAACACTAGGTGAGAACACTTTGACGGTCATAATTACTTCTCTAGCAGCTAGTTGCTGATAAGGGTCGACTCGCCTGGTATCTGGGTAAGATAGAAGAAATGCATCCACACCTGGCATTAATCCATGAACGTAATTGAAAACACACATCATCACCTTGTAATCGCTACCACACCCCTGACAAAACAGATACTTGCGAGGGTCTCAATCCTTTTAGCGTCACTTGCCCCTGTGATGGGCATTCTTTACGCGAATACCTTGGGTAAAGCAAATACTGGGGAACTTACAGAGTTGACTTGTCAGCGAGTTGAGACCTATGTGAACTGCCAACTGACCCGCGAGGATGTGCAGGGTAACCAAACGATGAACCAGACTATTCGTCGTGTGCAAAAAGCTACTGTCTTGACAGTGCCAACTACCCGCAGGGTTTGTACTGGTACAGGAGAGAATCGCAGGTGCTCAGACAAACCCTATACCCTGTGCATAAGCCGGATTGTTGCTAACAATGTACCAGTAGAGATTCCTCTGAGTGAGTTTAAGGCAGGCACGACTGACCCGACTTGTCAAGCAGAAAATAGCATCACCTACGCTATTGCTAGCTTGGTCAAGGGTGACTTAACCGTAAAGGTTTGGACAGACGATACCCGTACAGGCGATATGAAGGCTGAGTTTTGGGGGATTGCTAGCTGTATCCTGGCAGGAGCAGGATTGTTTGCCTTAGTGTTGATCGCCCAGGTTCGTCAAGACATCTGGCTCTTTGATCGCCAACAGCAAAAGATTCGCCACACAGTCCGCTATCTTTGGCGGCAGCAAGAAACAGCCTACCCTTGGAAAGATGCGATCGGGCTAGAGTATACATCCGGTGGAACAGTAAAGTTATGGTTTAGACAAGGCCAGAAATTATGGGGACGCGCAGTGCCAGTTATGGAGAATTCATCTTCTGAATTGGTTGCCCAAATTGAACCTTATCTCAATCATGAGTTGAGGATTGAAAAGTTCGGTGGGTTAACAATAGAACGCACCCCAACTCGATTGACAATTCACTCTACAAATCCCCCAAAGCAACACTATGTAATTGATCTGGACGTAGGTACGATTAATTACTCTTGGGAAGAAAACACACCCGACCCATCTTCAGCGATCAACCATCAGGGTGCGCTAAGAATAGCTGGAAAAGTCCACTCTAATCCGTCTCTTCCTATTCGACAGGTAAACTCTGTGCAGTTCGTCACTAAGTATGATGACGAGGGAGATCGCATGTATAGTTTCAACCTAAAACTTGTTGACGATACCACAGAACCTCTATCTGACTTTACGTATGGATACACAGATGTGCCACGGATAGCAAACCGGATAGCTACCTTCTTGCAAGTGCCTCTTAATAAAGTTGAGCTTAGAGAGAAATGACTTGCTCTAGAGCTTCAGGTCTGACCATCTGTCAGTCAATCTGCACCTGGATTGCTATCAATCGTTGAGGATTTACTATCAACTGCTGGATGTAGGAGTTATTTGCTGTGAGTCTGTGTCAGGGGAATCTTGATTATGAACTCTGCCCCCTTACCAGGTTCTGAAATGCACTCCAACTGACCACCATGCTTTTCTACTACGATTTGGTAACTAATGGAGAGACCCAAGCCTGTACCTTTGCCGATCGGCTTCGTGGTGAAAAAGGGGTCAAACAGCTTTTCCTTAGCATCAGCAGTCATGCCAGGGCCGTTATCCCCAATGCGGATGATTGCCCATGACTGGTCAGCAGAAAGAGAGGTGCGAATGTGGATTGTTGGTGGCTGCCAACCCAGCAATAGTTCCTCACCATTGAATGCTTCTATAGGTTGAGATTCTAAGGCATCGATCGCATTGGCCAACACGTTGATAAAAACTTGATTGAGCTGACCAGCATAGCACTCTACGAGTGGCAGCATCCCGTAGTCCCTAATGACCCGGATAGCCATGGTGTCACCATGGGCTTTTAACCGATGTTGTAATAACATGAGGCTGTTATCAATGCCTTCGTGAATATCAACCATTTTTAGGTCGGATTCATCTTTACGTGAGAAGTTGCGCAGCGACAGCACCATCTGCTGAATGCGCTCGGCTCCAGCGGCCATAGAATTTAGGATATTGGGCAAGTCTTGCTGCAAGAAGTCGAGGTCAATGCTGCTCATAAAGGTTTGAATTTCTGGATCTGGATTTGGATAGTGTCGTTGATAAAGGTGAATCAACTGCAACAGGTCATGGGCATATTGATCCACATAGCTGAGATTGGCGTAGATAAAGTTAGTAGGGTTATTAATTTCGTGGGCAATGCCTGCCACTAGTTGTCCTAGGCTAGACATTTTTTCCGTTTGCACTAGTTGAGATTGGGTGCGCTTGAGGTCAGTCAGTGCCTGCTGGAGTTCTGCATTTTTAGCATTGAGGGCAGCTTCAGCCTGTTTACGATCGCCAATATTGCGGCCAATGCCTGTTAGCCCAACCACATTACCCTGCTCATCGCGCAGAATCACACCGTTCCAGTGAAACTCTATCTCGCCCTTAGTGGTGATCAGTCGCGCCTCTACATCCATCGATCCCATGGAAAAAGCTCGATAGATGGCTTGTACCATCTTGCCCCGCTCAGCCTCTGGAAAAAATGCCAATGCTGATCGCCCTTGAATCTGCTCACCCGTCAGCCCTGTAAGAGCTTCTAGTTGAGGATTCCACTTCAACATACGAATGTGCAAGTCAATAACGTACAAAACATCTGGAATCGCAGCAATTATGCTCTCCTGTTCACGCAATGTCCGTGCTAGTACCTCTTCAACGTGGCGACGCTTAGACATTTCATGTAAGCGATCAACAATGCGCAGCAATTCTGCCGTGCGCTCTCCATCTTGGTGCTTTACAGCTTTCATCACCTGCTCTGTAGTCTCTGCCCACTTGCGATCAGTAATGTCATGGATTGCGTTGACTCGTAGTCGCCGACCCCGATAGGTAATTGTGCGACCGCGAATTTCTGCCAAAAAGGGAGAACCGTCTTTACGCAGCAAGGTCGCTTCGTAGCGATCTTCGGTGCCAACTTGCTGGCGTTGAATGATCAAGTCCTTGTCTTGCCAGGCGATGAAGCGGGTGACAGACATGCCCCTCACTTCTTGAGGACTGTAGCCCAACATCTGAGTAAAGTTTTTGTTAGCTTCTACTACTAGGCCGCCGTCTGTAATGACGATCGCTTCAAAGCTAGCTTCAGATAAGCGCTGAAATCGCTCCTCTGCCTCTTGAATCGCTCGCTCTGCCTGCTGCTTCTCAGTAACAGTGGCGGTGATAACCAGCGATACCAGCACTAGCCCACCAATAGTTCCCTCGTTAGTGTACCAAGGGCTAGCTTGACAGCGAATCCATTCATGCCTCTGGGTTCGGCTCAGATATATCTTAGCCTCTTGTCGTTCTGTCTCACCTCCTAGGCAACGTTGGTACATTTGTCGCCATGTATCTGGAACATCTGGTAAACTTTCATAGTAAGATTGGCCGACTACATTGGAATGATGAAGACCATAGTCAACCATCCACTGACGGCTAGCAGCTAGGTAGTTCATTGCTAGATCAACAACCGCCATGGCGATCGGGGCAGCCTCGATCCAGGCACGCCAAGGTTCAGATGGGGTAACGTTAGCGGGGGGAAATGACATCACCTGTACTATGCGTCTTGAGGATCCGTCTGTTAATGAATTTAAAGAAGAGGTCATAAGTGAAAAGATTGTTAAAACAGTAAAAAATTGTCATAGGTGTGACGTAGGAAACAGCGCTTTAAATGAATTTGGTAAGCAGCTACATTTTCAATCATAAGGAGATGATCCCGGACTCGGATCACAGTCAAGTGGAGTTGTGATATCTATTTACATCTCCCCTGGGTGATAATTGAGGCTAGTTGAAAGCTTGGTAACACTGAGTACTTGGTTGCCCTGACCTTGCGGATGACATGATGAATAGTTTTTCTCATCAACGTCAACGAGTACGTATTTTAGTAGTATGCAGTGGGTTACTGGCAGCTCAAGGGTTGTTAGCAATTTTACGCCATGGCAACTACGATATAGAGGTTTGTGACTACACTACACAGGATTGCCAACCTCGAATGCTTCGATCTAGTGATCAAGGTTTTGATCTAGTTATGTTGGATGCCATGCTGTCTAACAGCTATCAGTGGTGCCGAGAGGTTCGATCCCTAGGAATTACATTGCCCATTGTTTTCTTTAGCACAGGTGACACTTCACCTGAGGTTACACAGGTCTATAGTGCTGGTGGTAGCGACTATGTGACCACTCCGTTCAGTCAACAAGAAGTTCTCTCCCGCCTTAAGACTCACCTAGAACTGCGCCAGTTGCAGTGTAAATTTAATCAACTCTTCGTGGCTAATCCCGTTGCCATGGCGATTTCTACCTTGGAGGACGGGCGGTTGCTAGAGGTGAATCCAGCCTTTGCAAAGCTGACAGGCTATACCCTGGAGGAACTGCTGGGTAAGTCTACCCTAGACCTCAACATCTGGGCCGATCGCAACGATCGCAATCGAATTGTACAGGCGTTGCTAACTAAGCAACCAGTTCTTGATCAAGAAATTCAGGGGCAAACTCGCACGGGTGAACCGAAAACAGTGTTGTTGTCCTCTGAATTGATTGACCATGAGGGCAAAACTTGCTTGTTTAGTCGTGCAATCGATATCACTGACCGCAAACAAGTTGATGTCCAGCGTCAGCGCCAGCTAGAGATGTACACGCTGTTAAATAGTATTTCTCGCCAACTGCTCAACCAAGATCCAGATACGGCGATTCACTTCACCCTCAAGGCAATTGGAGAATTCACAGCCAGCGATCGCGTCAACATTATCCAAAAGGATGCAAATCAAATTACTCTATCCATGACCCACGAGTGGTGTATAGAGGGTATCGAACCTTGTATGGCTCTAGTGCAAGCCATGAAACCTGAGGCTTGTCCTTGGGTTATGCAGCAATTGTTGACAGGCGAACCATTGGAAATTCAGTGCTTGGCTGATTTGCCGCCTGAAGCCAGCCGAGAGCGCGATCTGATGAGAGAAGCGGGAGTAAAATCCACCATCATTGTGCCCATGGTAAATGGTGAAACAATCGCAGGTTATTTAAGTGCTGATGCCGTTCGGGCAGAACGGCGATGGATGCCGGAAGATATCAAACTGTTTAGTCTTGTTGGTGAGTTGATTGCTATTGCCCAAGCACGTTATGCGGCTGAAGAAACCCAGCGTTTTTACCTCCATGCGGTATCTCACGATTTGCGTAACCCAGTGGTAGGGATGTCAATGATTGTCAAAAATCTCTTAAGTCAGCGTACAACTGGATCTGCATCAGAACCCT
>JANWZG010000257.1 GCA_025054735.1 Cyanobacteriota bacterium
AGCAGCGATCTAATCGAGCATTTACCAGAGCTAGCGATGGTTTTAGGCTCACAGATGCCCTGCTCTTTTGCCGCGATCACACCCGGAGAAGACATCGGGTTTGGCATTCAACAGATCATCCAAGTGTTTTGCCAACCTGATCATCCACTGGTGCTGTTTCTCGACAATTTGCAATGGGCCGATGTGCAATCCTTAGAGCTAATCGAGCAACTCGTTAGCCGGTCACCGCTTCAGCACCTGTTGTTGCTGGGTGCTTATCGCAGCAATGAAATTGATCGTGATCATCCACTGCTCACGATGCTAATCAACGTACATGGGGCAGGCAATATTTATCACATTCCCTTAGAGCCATTGCTATTAGAGGACATTACTGATCTGCTGGCGGATACACTTCGTCAGAGCCATACGGCGGTGCAACCATTAGCCACGGTTGTAATGCAGAAAACGGCTGGCAGTCCCCTGTTTATCCATGAGTTTTTGCAGGAAATCCATCGGCAACACTTTATCCATTTTGATTTCGAGCGGCTGAACTGGACATGGGATTTGAAGTCGATCGCTGCCCTAAACACGACGGATAATCTCGTCGATTTAGCCATTAATAAACTCACTAAGTTACCTGCCTCCACGCAACAAATTTTGCAATCTGCGGCTTGTCTAGGCACCCAGTTTGACGTAATGCTGCTGGCAGAAATTCAACAGCGGTCTCTCAGTGATGTCACTCAGGACTTACACCCGGCGGTGCAGGATGGTCTTGTTTTGCCAGTGTCAGAGTCGGAAGGGAGTGGCCAACCTGCTGGCTCTACCCATCTCTCGACAAGTCAGTATCGATTTCTACACCAACGGGTGCAGCAGGCAGCCTATGGTCTAATTCCCATGGGCGATCGGGCAATACTCCATCAACAGGTTGGTCGCATTCTCTTAGCAGCAACTCCGGCATCTGCGTTTCACGACAATTCCTTTGAGATTCTTAACCACTTGAATCTGGGGGCTGAGTTACTGACCGAAACTAGCGATCGCATGGAACTGGTGCACCTTAACCTGCTCACTGGGCGCAAAGCCTCGTCAGCCGGACAATATGCCCTAGCAACTCGATACTTTAACACTGCCCTTAAGCTGTTGCCCACTAACGGTTGGCAGATTGATTACGACATCACCCTAGAGGTTCACAACGAGGCTGCCATAGCAAACTTTTTGGCCATGAATCTGCAAATGGCCATTGACTTGACAGGGGTGGTTTTTCACCGTGCCACTACCTTGCTGGATCAGGTGACAGCCTGCGAAATCAGTCTTCGTTGTTTTGTGGCCCGATCGCAGTTTCGAGAAGCACTTGACTTAGCATTGGCGCTGCTAGATCAATTTGGTGTCTTGACCGATAGCCCTCTGCCCAATCTAAGTCCACCAGAGATGCAGGCTGTACTTAAGATTCTGCGGTGGGTACTTCCTGTAGCCCAAGCAGTTGATCCGTCGGTTTATACTCACATGCATGACATGGTGACCACATGGTCAGCGGAGCTTGCCTCAATCTCATCCACCCATGACCTGGAGCAACCACTACTGTTACCTAGCATCCAGCGCAACCAGCCGATAGCTGCTCTGTGTACCGAGTTGAAGGCTGCTATCCAACGAGAGCTAAACAGTGGCCACCCGGAGTTTGCAGCCCGTTATGCCGTGGATTATTGCTATTACTTGATTTGGAGTGGAGAGTCCCTGGAGACGATCGCCAATGACTATGAGCAGCAGCGCACCTTGTTGCGTACCCTAAAGCAGTCTTTCTATGAGTCGTGGTTAGCCCCTTGGCAGCAAGTGATTCACAACCTCGTCCATAGCACTGATCGCCCCCAATACCTGAAGGGCAGCTACTTCAACCCTACGATCGCTCTGCCAGAGTTTGAAGCCCAAGGCAACCTGACACTGCTATGCTTGACCTATCTGGCGCAGACGTATTTAGCCTATGTGCTGGGCGATTACCCTGAAGCCTTAGCTTGCATTGCCTTAGTCAGAGACTACCGTGCAGGCTTACCCAGTGACTACATGAGTACCTATCAAATCTTGGATGGTTTGGTGACTTTGGCGCATGGTGTTCAAGCCAGCCCTGATGAACAGGCAAGGATTATTGCCTATGGCTTAGAACTACAGACTATAGGTCAGCAATGGCTGAGTGACGATCCAGATTATTTCCAAGGTTGGCTTGACCTGTTACATGCCGAGCTAGCTGGCATTCAGGCTGATATTTTGACGGCTATGGAGTATTACGATCGTGCTCTGCATGCTGCTCATGTGGCTAAACTGCCACAACAAGAAGCGATCGCAGCTGAGCGAGCTGCTGCGTTTTATCAGCGCTTGGGGCGACAGAGCATTGTGCTTACCTATCTGCGACGAGCCTACGACAGTTACTATCGCTGGGGTGCCACTACCAAAGTGCATCAGCTAGAAGCCATTTATCCCCAACTGTTGACCTTATCTGGCCCCCTACCAGACAGCTACTCACTCGTAACTATCTCTAACACTAGTGGGACGAGGCTCCTGGACTTTTCTACGGTGCTCAAGGCATCCCAAGTGCTGACCAGTGAGATTATCCTCGATCGACTGCTGGAAAAAATGATGCAGATTGCCATTGAAAACGTTGGTGCTGAGTGGGGTGCCCTCCTGCTGGAACAGGATGGCCGGTGGACGATCGCCGCCTCTGGAGACTCTGATTATGTGACGGTGTTGCCTACCCGATCAGAGTTGGATACATCGCCACCATCCCCCATGTTGCCCCAAGCAATTTTGAACTACGTCCTCAGAACTCGCACCCATGTTGTGCTAGAAGATGCTTCCCATAGCGAGCAGTTCACCAATGATATTTACATTCAAACCTATCGCCCCAAGTCACTGCTGTGTACACCGCTAATTCACCAAGGAAAACTCAGCGGCATTCTATACCTGGAAAATAACTTGACCATTGGTGCCTTTACGCCTGATCGCCTCGAAGTTTTGCAGATGTTGTCTTCTCAATTAGCTATCTCTATTGACAACGCCCAGCTCTATGCCAATCTGCACCAATTCAACCAAAACCTGGAAAATCTGGTCAAAGAGCGCACCCAGGAGCTATCCCTGACTCTAAGCAATCTGCAAGCTGCCCAAAGTCAACTGGTAGAAGCCGAAAAGATGGCTGCCTTGGGGGGACTTGTAGCTGGGGTTGCCCATGAAATTAATACCCCGATCGGGATTGGTGTAACAGCTGCTTCTTTGTTGGCTGATCGTACTGCCAAGTTTGTAGAAACCTATCGCAGTGGCAAAATGAAGCGATCAGATCTGGAAGCATTTCTAGACCTTGCCAGCCAGAGCAGCGCTATGATTTTGGCTAACTTGAACCGGGCTGCTGACCTCATCCACAGCTTTAAGCAGGTAGCAGTTGACCAGTCAAGTGAAGAGCGCCGTCAGTTTAACCTACGCACATACCTCGACGAAATTCTGCTCTCCCTGCGTCCCAAGTTGAAGCCAACTAAACATCAGGTCACGATCGCCTGTCCAGATGACCTGATGCTTGACAGCTATCCGGGGGCCTTCTCGCAAATTATCACCAACCTAGTGATTAATTCCCTAGTGCATGCCTATGGGCCTGGTGAGCAAGGTAACATCGCCATCTCCGTGCAGACTAGTCATGAGCAGTTAACCTTGAGCTACAGTGATGACGGATGTGGCATTAGTCCTGACCATTTGCACAAAATCTTTGACCCCTTTTTTACTACACGGCGCGGACAGGGTGGCAGTGGCTTAGGGTTACACATTGTCTATAACCTGGTTACGCAAAAGCTGGGTGGAACGATTCACTGTCAAAGCCAATTGGGAGAGGGCACCACATTTGTGATCACTGTGCCCCTTAGTTTGGGCAATAAAGCTGAGTCACCAGTTGATTCATCGCCCAGTCAAGGTACTGCTGCTGGGGAGTAGGCTGTGGGTCTTGAGGGGCAAACTGGCTTACCTGCCAACGGTGCTGGGCATAGGACACTAGCAGGCGGTGGCGATCGTTAGCAGGCTCGTAGGGAACGATAGGTAGCGATCGCAGATAGGCAGCACCAACCCGCAGGTAGCCCCCTCGTAAACAGTCACCCCCAAATACCCGCCGATAGTAATCTCTCAGAAATTTGCTATTCAGCAACGCTAGTAGATAGAACAAGTTGGCGGCTGAACAGATGATTATGGTAGACTTGCCAGCTACCAACTGACCTAGGGGATCAATCGCGCATTCCAGCACTTGGCTCAAACCAGCAATGATCAACTTGGGTTGGATAGCTTGGCATTGTCGGCGTGGTGATAGACAGCGGAGATTGACCACAGGGCGCAAGTAGGTGGTTTTAAGATAGCGCATAGGCTTGCGTCCCCAGAGATGACAATAGGGGTCGATCGTGCCACTGTTGATTATGGGTAACCAGTTTGATGCATTTTCTGGATGCAAAATATTGCCATCTTGATTGCCATCTTGCCAATATAGACTTCTAGGATCCGATAGGTCTTGAATATGAGGTTGGATTTGGTAAGCTTCGGCAACGGTTGCTGCGCTAGACACCTCTGCTAGGTCTGCTAGGGTGGGCAGTGTGACTTGAAGCTGATGTATTGTCTGAGATGTCTGACTAGGGATATGGAATGACCAGAAATGCCGGGGATGGGAAACAGCACTATGGTCTAGATAACGTTGCTGAATGCAGACGATCGTTCCCCTAGCGGTCTGGTGCATTTGCTCGTAGCAGACGGTGGTTACAGCACTGGGCAATTTCTGGGCAACGTACACGACAGGATAGACAGCCACAGGAAATATCGGAATGCGGCTGTAGTCTTGCAGCAAGATCAATCGACAGGCGTGGGTGAGCATGTGGCGAGTAGCCGCTGCATAGGGAGCCGACAGTAACTTATTAGGCACGATGAGACTGGTTAGCCCACTTGGTTTGCAGAGGGCTATGGAGCGCTCAATGAACAGACAGAACAAATCCCAATTGCCCACAGCCGTTTGATAATAAGCATTGCAGTAAGCCCGGAATTCAGGCTGATAGGCCTGCATGAGCACTGAGTCTACATAGGGTGGATTGCCAATCACAAGGTCAAACCCTGCCGTGGCAGCAACTTCCGGAAATTCCTGTGCCCAGTGAAAAGGGGTAGACGGCGAGGTACTAGGAATAGGAGCAGCAAAGTCGGCACCAATGATGGCATTACCCAATTTGATGCGATCGTGAAGGCTAAGAGAGCACGCCTCAGAACATGCTTGGCTTTCACGCTGCAACTCATTGAATAGCGCTTGTTGGGTAGCCCTAACAGCATGGGGGTCAACATCTACCCCATAGCAACTGTCCCATAGTAGCCGCTGGCACTCTGCTGGTGTCAAATGTCCCGTACCATCGGCATGCAGAGTTAACACGGTAGGGGGGGCACCGTGAGCTAAATACCAGGTGCGGTGCCAGTCCAACAGATAGCGATAGGCTCTGGTGAGAAATATACCCTGTCCACAGGCTGGCTCCAAAATCCGCAGGGGAGCTTGTCTGAGACAATCGGGTGTTTTGCCCTGGAGGAGTTGCCCCAAGGTTGCTGCTAGCATGATATCCACAACATGGTCAGGGGTGGAATAGACACCACCTAACTTGCGCCAGGGGACATTAGCATTCACCGAGTCGATCACAGCAACGTTTACCGAGCCGATCGTCGTCGATT
>JANWZG010000258.1 GCA_025054735.1 Cyanobacteriota bacterium
AACGTCCACGTGGTAAGCGCCAATATGCTGTGTGATTCCACCAGCTTCACCTTGAGCAACTTTAGTTTTGCGAATGGAATCAAGTAAGGTTGTTTTTCCATGATCCACATGACCCATAATCGTAACTACAGGTGGGCGACGCTGGAGATTTTCTAAATCATCCATGTCCAGCATCTCAGTGGTCTTGCGAGCAGTTGATTCTTCCTTTACAGTTTCAACCTCAACTTCGAGGGCCTCTGCCACCATCTGGATGGTGTCAACTTCTAGAGCTTGGTTAATATTGGCAGCAATCCCCTTCATAAACAGAATCTTAATGACTTCTGTTTCAGGCACAACCAGTAATTGCGCCAATTCTTGCACCGTCATGCGGCCTGTAAGGGTGATTTTCTTAGGTCGTTCTACTACAGCAGGTTCTTCACGACGATCGCGGCGATTGCGGCTGCGGCCTTCCTCCTCACTGTCTCGATCGACAGACTTTTTCGCCTTTGGTGCCATGGCAGGCTTTGGCTGACTAGCTTTTGGTGGCTTGGGCTTGGCAGGGCGCGCTAGTGATAAGCTCACCAATACAGTTGATGTTGGCACTCTAAGTTCATCGTCGATAAAATCCTCATCCAAGTCGTCGTCTAGCAACACTAGATCACGCCGTTTGCCCTTTGTTGCCGACTTACCTGGCTTCTGGCGTGATTCTAGCAGCTCATCATCATCTTCATCTCGCTCCCTATCTCGCTTTAGACGAGGGGCTGATGGGCGGCGTAGTTTGAAATCTTCAGCCTCACCTAAGTCCAGAGGGTTGATGACGACACCGACTGAATCCAAGTTTTGAGATTGGACGACATTCTTTCTATCGGGCTGAGTCTCGCGTTGGCTATCAGATGTAACCCGCTTTGGTCGCTGGATTTCGGGGATTGATCGTGGCTTACTGTTAACTGACGAACTATCTGTCTGATCAGCCGTCTTATCCTGCTGCTTTCTCAGGGCAGATGGCTTGGGCAACACAGGCTTTGTCGGCGAGGCTGACCCGTTGGTTGAAGGTCTCTCAGATGGGCGATCGTCTACTTTCCCCGCTGCATCTGAGCGCACAGGCTTAGGAATCGGTCGCTTTACCAAATTGGGCGGCGACGTAACCCGCTTAACCGGTTCAGATTGGGATGTTGCATCAGCACTACCTGGGGAACGATCTCTAACGGGCTTAGGAGGCTGCTTTGCGGGCGAGGCTTGGGGGCGACTCACGGGTGGGGTAACGACACTGCCTACAGGCTCAGTAGCAGTAGGCGGCTTCGCAATAGGAGCTGGAGCCGGATCTACACTGGCCGGTCGAGGCGGTGAAGCAGGCTGTCCTGCAGGCACGTTAGTCTCCTCAGGCTTAGCAGGAACGGATACCTTTTGAGACTCAACAACATCAGATGAATCGGTAGTAGGTGACTGAACTGAACGCGGTGGCTGAGGCACTTCCAATGGACTAATTCGACGAACTTCCAAGATTTGCTGCTTCTGGATGCTTGGACGTTCTACTAACTTTTCTGTTGACTTCTTAGTAATCAAGTTTGACGATGACGCACTTTTTGGGGATGGTGACTTGCCTTGAGAAACAGGGCGAGCCGTGTAGGACTGAGCAGCATCTCGGATACGAGCTGCATCATCCTCTGAGATTGTACTACTGTGACTCTTCGCTTGAATATTCAATTGTTCACAGACTGTAAGAATATCCCGATTATCGAGATTCAAATCTTTTGACAGCTCATAAATTCTAACTTTGCCGTTCATCCAGTATCTACCTCGTACATCTGCAAGTTTGTTACATAGTGTCTTACCGCCTTTCTATAGACGACCAATCACGATTCGGACTGCTGATTAAGCGCGATAACCCCGATGCTTTGAGACCATTGGCAACTGATGACGAAACCTAACCCGAAACATTTATGTCAACTCAAGCCTCAGAATCTTATGATTGAGTTTGCTCAGCTACAGACGACTGAGCAACCTGAGAGAGTCGTTGCCATAGAGTCTGGTAAAGTTCGGGAGGAATACTAGCTTTCAATGCCCGTCCCAACCGATTTTTTTGTTGTGCTAGCTTCAAGCAACTAGCCTGAGGACAAAGATACGCAGAGCGACCCATGCCCTGATCTAATTGTACTGCCTGGGATGGGTAAACCCTGACAACTCGCCAAAAATCTGCCTTAAGAGCTACTCGACGGCAACTGACACAGCGACGATAATTCGGCTCCATTAGTCAGACGATGACGTGGATGTACTAGCTTTAGCCAGCTTAGTTTTTTGACGATCGAGCTTCAATATTAACACTCCTAAGGGAGGCAGACACAAATCTAGGGAGTAAGGGCGATTATGGAATGACCAATCATCAGTCCACTTACCTCCTAAGTTGCCGACGTTACTGCCCCCATACCGCCGAGCATCGGTATTTAGCAGTTCTGTGTAGAATCCTGGCTCAGGTACTCCAATGCGGTAATGAGAGTGAGGCTGAGGAGTGAAGTTACATACTGTTACGATGAAATCTGGCTCGTAGGGTTCATGCTCAGGTAGTTCTTTGCCTAACTTGCTCGGATGTGCTGCCCAGCGAATGAACGACACGACACTGTGACGGTTGTCACTACAGTCAATCCATTCAAACCCCTCATGGGAAAAATCTTGAGTGTATAGGGCTGGTTGGCTACGGTAGAGAGCATTCAACTCAGTTACAAACCGTTTTAGCGCCTGGTGAGGTTCATATTGCAGCAAATGCCATTCCAGATCAGCCCACACATTCCACTCACTCCACTGACCAAATTCCATACTCATAAACAGAGTTTTCTTGCCGGGATGGGTGAACATGTAAGCATAGAGACAGCGGAGATTTGCGAATTTTTGCCACTCGTCACCGGGCATTTTGCCTAGCATATTGCTCTTACCATGCACAACTTCATCATGGGAGAGTGCTAACATAAAGTTTTCGCTAAAGGCATACATAAGGCTAAAGGTGACGTTGTTTTGATGGAATTGGCGAAACCAAGGATCCATGTGAAAGTAGTCGAGCATGTCATGCATCCAGCCCATGTTCCATTTCAGGTTGAAGCCTAAGCCTCCAACATAGGTGGGCCAGGATACCATAGGCCACGATGTGGATTCTTCAGCGATTGACAAGATACCTGGAAAATAGCTGAAGATAACGTGATTCACTTGACGTAGGAAATCAGCCGCTTCAATATTCTCAGGGCCGCCGTACTGGTTAGGGATCCATTCACCATCCTTACGGCAGTAGTTGAGATAGAGCATAGATGCTACAGCATCAACTCGGATCCCATCAATGTGGTACCGATCGAACCAAAAGAGTGCATTGGCTACTAAGTAGTTACGCACCTCGTTACGTCCATAATTGAAGACTAAGGTACCCCATTCTTTATGTTCACCCTTACGAGGGTCAGCATGTTCATAGAGGTGGGTGCCATCGAAGTAAGCTAATCCATGGCCATCTTTGGGAAAGTGTCCAGGTACCCAGTCAACAATGACACCAATACCCTCTTGATGACACTGGTCTACAAAATACATAAAGTCTTGGGGAGTGCCATAGCGAGAGGTACAGGCATAGTAACCAGTAACTTGATAACCCCAGGAACCATCAAAGGGATGTTCGGCGATCGGCAACAACTCTATGTGGGTAAAGCCCAACTCTTTAACATAGGGGATCAACTTAGCTGCCAGCTCACGGTATGTGAGGAAGCGTGCTCCTGGACGCAATTCTGATACCGTCACTACAGGTTCTGGCTCGCCGTTGGGTAATCGAGCTGGTTCTGCCGCATTGGCATTAAGCCATGATCCCAAATGCACTTCATAGATTGAGATTGGCTGAGTCAGCGGATTGGAATTGCGTCGAGCTTCCATCCACGCTTGATCGTGCCAGGTGTAATTATTGAGGTCAGTAACGATGGAGGCAGTTTTTGGGCGCACCTCTTGCTGAAATCCAAAGGGATCAGATTTTTCGTAACGATGACCTTCACGATTCTTGACTTCGTACTTATAGCGAGTACCTACCCCTAGGCCTGGAATGAACAACTCCCAGACACCGCTAGTGCCTTTACGCATCTGATGATTGCGTCCATCCCAGTGGTTGAAGTCACCGATTACGGAAACGTTACGAGCGTTAGGTGCCCATACAGCGAAATAGACACCCGCAACACCATCAATGTTGTCAAGGTGCGCACCCAGTTTCTCATAGATGCGATGGTGATTACCTTCGGAGAACAGGTACAAATCATAGTCAGTCAGGCGAGGCGATCGAAACGCATAGGGATCGTAAATAACGCGCTCGTGATTACCCTCTTTAATCCGGAGTTGATAATTATTGAGGTGGGGACGTTCAAGAAAGCACTCAAAAAATTTGGGATGGTGAACGGAGTGCATTGGGTGCTCAGTACGGTCGTCTGGACAGATAACCCAAACTGCCTCAGCAGAGGGCAGGTAAGCTCTGATTACCCAACCTTGTTTGCCATCATGGTCGATCGCGTGAGGTCCCAACACTTCAAAGGGGTCATGATGCTGATTCCAGACAATTCGATCTACTTGATCGCGAGCAACCGCCATCGACATGAACTACCTACCCTAACGTTATGAACGATTAACTACTACAGATTTTTGCACTAAGCGCGTCAGGCAACGGCATGGATTACAGATAGTCGTCAAACATTCACGGTCTCAACAGTGATGCTCAGCGAATACTGCAATCTGGATGTAGATTAACTTAATTTGGTAACTAATTCTTAACAAAGGGAAACAAACTGTAATTAAACCTGTGCTTAAACCAATGTATTGCAATTTGGGAATTCACAGCTAGCTACAGAAGGTTGCCTATGCTGATGGTTTGAGGTTCAACAACCGTTGAAGATCAGCAAGCTCGTTGCGATGAGCAGTAACAGTTAGTTCTGTACTACTGCCCTCGCTATCATTCAACTCTGTAATGGTCAAAATCACTTGTTCTAACCGTCTGGCCCTAGACCAATAAAACCAGCCCGCTAGGGGTGATAGCAGAACAGGAACTGATGTAAACAGGGCTGTGGTGTTGAGTGCCATTGAGAGCACAAGTCCCAGACATAGGAACCCCAGAGCTGCTAATACTGACAAGAATATTGCTAGGAAGAGACTGGGAGCCACAACACCTTCAAAAACAACCTGGTTCTGTTCGGGATTCAGTTGTGCAATCCGATAGGCACGCTGAAAAAAGTATTGTCGCAGTTGTTCTTTCAAGGTGGCATCAGGACGATCGCTCAACAGGCGCACGGTTTCTATGCGATCTTTGACAGAGGCACGGATAAAAAAGAACAAGCCCACCGCCAACAAAATAGTTAGCAGTAGTGTGGACGGAATAACCAATGATTCCATGGGAGGTAGTGAACAATTCAATGACTCTTTAACATAAGTTTACAGAAAACTGTTCCCAGAACGAGTCAAAAATGGCTGGATTTTGCGTGGAAGTTTCCCTAGGAAATATTACACTGGAATCGTTTTGACGCTGTTATTGATGAGGGCTGTAGAGCATGGCAACAACGACTGATCCGGCACAACTGATGAAGCAACAGGTAGCGAAGGCTGCTGTCGATTTAGTGCAATCGGGCATGGTTGTTGGCCTTGGTTCAGGTTCTACCGCAGCATTGGCAATTCAATACCTAGGAGAAAAGCTGCAA
>JANWZG010000259.1 GCA_025054735.1 Cyanobacteriota bacterium
ACCTATCTAACACAAGCTTAAGGTTAGGTGATCAGTATGGGCAAATTCAGCATGGGCAAATCACAGGTTTGATCAAGGATAGTCTGGCATTGAGATGCTCACGCAGCAACCCGAAATGAAGGGAGAGTATACACTAGGCGAGGAAGTAAATTGCTCAAGAAAAGTGCGGGGTTGTATGTCTAAGTTCGTGTTTGTAACTGGTGGTGTAGTTTCCAGTATTGGTAAAGGCATCATAGCAGCTAGTTTAGGGCGCTTGCTAAAATCGCGGGATTATACTGTCTCGATCCTCAAGCTTGACCCCTACATCAATGTAGATCCTGGTACTATGAGTCCATTTCAACATGGGGAAGTGTTTGTGACCGATGACGGTGCAGAGACGGATTTAGACCTAGGTCACTACGAGCGGTTTACGGGCACCGCTATGTCAAGACTAAACAGCGTAACAACCGGGTCGATTTATCAAGCGGTTTTGAACAAGGAGCGCCGGGGTGACTATCAAGGGGGAACTGTGCAAGTGATTCCCCATATTACTAACGAAATTAAGGAACGGATTCATCGAGTTGCCCGCCATACTAACTCTGATGTGGTGATTACGGAAATTGGTGGCACGATCGGTGACATTGAATCTCTACCGTTTTTAGAGGCTATTCGTCAGTTTCGGAAGGATGTCGGACGGCACAACGTGCTGTACATGCATGTCACCCTAGTACCATGGATCCCCGCGGCTAGGGAAATGAAAACCAAGCCAACCCAACACTCAGTCAAAGAGTTGCGATCCATTGGCATTCAGCCCGACATTCTCATTTGTCGGTGCGATCGCCCTCTGCAATCCGGCCTAAAAGACAAACTTTCCGAATTTTGTGATGTGGCTGTTGAACAGGTGATCACTTGTCAAGATGCATCTAGCATTTATGAAGTGCCCTTAATTCTGGAGCAAGAGGGACTCGCCCATCAGGTCTTGAGCTTGTTAAACCTAGAGCAACGCCAACCTGATTTACAGGCATGGCAAGCCCTAATTGAGCAGCTACACCGACCATCCCCCGAAGTAACGATCGCGATTGCCGGTAAATACATCCAGTTAAACGATGCCTACTTGTCAGTAACCGAGGCCCTGCGTCACGCCGCGATCGCCACGGGGTGTAGTTTGAACCTGAAATGGGTCAGTACAGAAGATATTGAAGCCCACAGCGCTGAGCAATACCTCCACAACATCCATGGGTTAGTGGTTCCTGGTGGTTTTGGGCCACGCGGCGTTGAAGGCAAAATCAAGGCCATTCGTTATGTCCGAGAACAGCAAATTCCTTTCCTCGGTCTGTGCTTAGGAATGCAATGTGCTGTCATTGAGTGGGCACAAAATATTGCTTGTCTGGAAAACGCTAACAGTGCAGAATTTGACCCTAATGCCCGCAACCCAGTGATTAATCTCTTGCCTGAGCAACAGGATGTAGTGGACTTAGGCGGCACCATGCGCCGAGGACTTTATCCTTGTCGGTTAACTCCTAACACCAAGGCATTTCAACTGTATCAAGAAGAAATTATTTACGAGCGCCATCGCCATCGCTATGAGTTTAACAATGCCTATCGCCAACTTTTTCAAGACCATGGGTATCTAATCAGTGGCACATCTCCTGATGGACGGCTGGTGGAAGTTATTGAACTAGCCAATCACCCCTTCTTTGTGGCGACTCAGTTTCATCCTGAGTTTAAATCTCACCCCAATAACCCCCACCCCCTATTCCGAGGATTTATGCAAAGTGCCCTAAAACAGGCTATGTCCCAATCAACTCCAGTAGCTGAGCTGACGCAAAATCACGTAGTCATGACGTAGCACTTCTAGCAAGACAATAGATATAGATCTAGAGATCCGGAGAAGATTTGGAGATCTGGGCTAGAGACTACTGGCCGCATTCGTTTAGTGTTAACGTAGCAACATTTACAGAATTTAAGGTTTAACCTGACAGAATTGGGGCAGTTAATTGCTACTTACAAGTTTCGACTTTAAGGTTCCGATCGTGGCAGAGGAGGATGAAATGGCTGACATACCAACCAACGGTCAAATGCTCTGGAAATTGGAGGGAGATGACCGTGTTTTACTGTTGCGACATAACGACTCTGAGCCATGGCGTCCTTACGAAGAGTTTCCAGACTATGCGTTGCCTGATCCCGCAGGCTTTTCCAAGGGAATTACGACATTTTTGGCACTACTGAAGCAGAACTGGACGGTAAGTAAGTCTTAGACATCTGGAACCTTGTAGGATTTGATCCCAAGCAAGATACTTGGGCACTGCTGAATGCAGATATGAATTGCCCTCATCCCCATAGGGAACTAGAACTCTTGTTCTCTTTCCCAAGGGAGAAGGCTAGGTGAGGGTAGCGCTGATACCTATTTCTACCGGACTTGAGAAGTTTATTTCAGTTCTAGGGACAGCAGTGCCCAGTTAGGGGTTTGTAGTGAGGACTTAAGCCCACACAACCTGAGCAGTAACTAGGTTCTAGCCAACTGGTTGCAATAGAAATCATGGGACACGGTTACAAGTGCCCCGGTTGTCAACTGAATGTGACAAAATGTTAAGTACTGTAGACAAAATGCATAGCTTGCACTTCTGTCAGTTCAATTCACTGGCTTAGATTGTTGTTTCGATGTATTGAAAAATTATGATTTTCTTGTCTCAATTGACCCGACTCTCTCTTGATGCAGTAGTACGAGCATTTTTCCAGCAATCAGAGGGGACTTGGCGATCGCAACGTCGCTACTACACCCTTCATCAAGGGGAAACTCAGGAAGTTGTAAGCTTGCTGAATGTGCAATTTTTGGACAGAGGCTGCGAAGCTTTGTGTAAACTAGCTCAGTTGCACAACTTGTCCGATGAGCTGCGCTTGGCTTGCGGTGTTTTGGTTACATGGGAAAGCAACTACGTAGGGCCAAGTCCTCGTCAAACTCAAGGAGCGACCGTCTTTGGCGTGGAGGGCACTAACCTGTACCGCGATCGGGGCTTTTCGACTAGTAAGCCCATCATTGCTCAGTTCTCTATGCGAGACGAAAAAACCATGGTGTTGCGGACTGAATACAGTGGCAACTCCTTCGAGGAGGAAGTGCGACTGATTGGAACCCGCTATCGCACGCGCCAAACGATTATTTCTAGAGCTGGCGAAGAACAGATGATTGGACAGTACCTAGAGAGTCGGATTAACTAAAGTCGGCTTAGAGCATTATGGCAGGTAGGCGCTAGGACTGGCTTATCTGCCTGCCTACGGTTTAGCTTATCTACAGCTACTTGCAACGGATAGATTGGAACACACTTTTGGCCTTAGCACGGGCATCTTTACCGTAGGTCATGATCGTAGCCGTCCACTCTACACTATCTTTGGTACGCTTTGCAACGTAGCGAACAGCGGGCACCGTTACGTTGGCATCATTGTCGTAAGTATGCTGGCCCTCTTCGACCGTGACCATGACCCGATCGCCGCAGAAGTTGCCAATCTGTCGATAGGAATTAGTTGCAGGAAAATCTACCCTTACACCCAACAAGCTGGCCACGCGAAAACTCAAGCTAGCTTGCTCACGGTCAACATCTAAGTTAGCGTCTGCATGAACGGGCTGTCCATCTCGCCAGCGCCGCTGGTAGGGGCGTTGGTCAGTGGGATTTTTTTCCACCAAGAGCACAATGTCAGGGGGTTCTCGTCGGCTTTGGACAATCGCCAGCTTGGCTGCACCGATAGTCATACCCAACACACCCTCAGATCCTCCAGGAATTTCATACTCCACAAAGCTACGGGCAGTAGCTTCTGCTCGTTCTGGGTTCAGCATGTTGTCAGTCGCTTCTGTCCACAAACTAGCCAAGGCTACCCCCACTAAGGTGATTGCTCCCAACACAATCACCGCTAGCTCTAGCACACTAACTTGGTATGTAGGGCTTTCACCCGTCGTGAAATCGTTCATTGTCGTGGCTGCAAGGTATTGAACTAAGTTGACCCGATCGCGACCCGGTTAATTGCTGTTAAAAAGCATCTCCATCAGCAAGCCAGTTGATGAGTCAACTGGTGCAAACCTATCATGACATTAATTTTTTCCACAACTGCGACACCTTGAGGCCATTATGTGGGAGCCGTTATTTTGGAGCCGTTGATAGGGTATGGCTTGGACAGTATGCAGCCTCGCACTACTCGTCTAGTTTTAGTGGTTAGTCTAGCAGTCAACTGTCTTAGAATCACAATACATACCGCAATCGATCGTTACCAAGCGTTGCTATCTGCCACATCACTTAAACCACGATTTCTAGGTTGGTACCGTATTATCGAACTAATTATCAGTGAACAAGTACTACCTATGATTGCTATTGCACCATCTCCCTCCCTGCCAACGCTTGATGAGCTGCGTTATGGCTTGCCTAATATCTGTGGCTGGGAAGCAGAGATCCAAGCTGTCACCAACCACAGTGATCCCATCTTTTTGCCATCGACCAACATCAAGTTGGATCAGGTTAATGCATTTTTTGCCTGTGCTCTACACATGCACCAACCAACAATTCCGGCAGGAGCACATGGTGAACTCATTTCTAACCTTCAATACATGTTCGAGCATCAAGGCGAAGGCGATAATCACAATGCTGGAACCTTTGCCTGGTGCTATTCCCGCATGGGTGACTTTATTCCAGAGTTGGTCCATCAAGGCTGTAACCCCCGCATCATGCTGGACTATTCTGGCAATTTGCTGTGGGGCCTGCGCCAAATGCACCGTGATGACATCTTTAACAACCTAAAGCGGATTACCTGCGATCCTTACTACCAGCCCTATGTTGAGTGGTTAGGAACCATGTGGAGTCATGCAGTTGTGCCTTCGACTCCTATTCCTGACATCAAATTGCACATTCAGGCATGGCAACACCACTTTGCTGCCATCTTTGGGTACGATGCTCTCCGCCGGGTCAAAGGGTTTTCGCCCCCTGAGATGCACTTACCTAACCATCCCGATACTGCCTACGAATACATCAAAGCCTTGCAGGACTGTGGCTACCGCTGGTTAATGGTGCAGGAGCACTCGGTGGAGCGACTGGATGGATCTGGGCTACACCACGACCAGAAATATATCCCCAATACCCTAGTGGCGCGGAACTCTAAGGGCGAGGTTGCTAAAATCACTGTGTTAATCAAAACCCAGGGATCAGATACAAAACTGGTGGCACAGATGCAGCCTTACTACGAGGCAAAAGGACGGGGACGGCAGACGATCGGTACGGTGACCGTGCCCAGTTGCGTTACCCAGATTGCCGATGGAGAAAATGGCGGTGTCATGATGAATGAATTTCCGGGGAGCTTTTTCCCAGCTTGGTACCAAATCCGTGATCAAGGGGGTACAGGCACAGTTGGAGTCAATGGCACCGAATATCTAGAGCTATTGGCAGCAGCCGGAGTCAACCCAGCAGACTATCCAGAAATTCAACCTGTGCACCAGCACAAGATTTGGCAGCGGGTTAACCCAGATCATCCCACCCCAGAGGCAGTTGAGCAGGCGATCGCCGAGCTGAAACAAACCGACCATCGCTTTAGCATGGATGGAGCCTCTTGGACAAACAATATCAGTTGGGTCGAGGGCTATGAAAATGTGCTAGAGCCAATGAACCAGCTTAGTGCAGCTTTCCACC
>JANWZG010000260.1 GCA_025054735.1 Cyanobacteriota bacterium
GTTTCATTTTCTTGCATGACATTGGCTAGCACAATCCGACGACCAAGTTGCTGCACACGATCGCGGTCAAGCATAACTGGATGGGCACCACTGCGAGCATAGTAGGCAAGAGTAGCTGCTGACGGTGGATGGCGTTGCACGAGCACAGCATTAAACAGCACTTGTCCACAGGCGCGATCAATAGCATGAATGTGATCAGCGACAGTGTAGCCATCAGTTTCGCCTGGCTCGGTCATAATATTGCAGACATAAATGCGGGGGATATCCGTGCGAGCCGCGATCGCTCTAGTGATTTCCGGTACCAGCAAGTTGGGGATCACACTGGTATACAGACTTCCAGGGCCAATCACAATATAGTCTGCTGCATGAATGGCTTCGAGGGCAGTGGGTAATGCAGGTGGCTCAGGGGGATAACAGCCGATTTTGCAAATCTTGCCCTTAGCAGCCGTAATGTTTGATTCTCCCTCAATCACCCGACCATCCTGCAACTCTGCCCACAGGCGCACATCGCTGATGGTGGCTGGCAACACTCGTCCACGCACAGCCAATACCTCAGAGCTAGCCGCGATCGCCCGTTCGAGATCACCGGTCACCTCTGTCATGGCTGTCAAGAACAAATTGCCAAAACTATGCCCAACTAACCCATCCCCTGCTTGAAAGCGATATTGAAATAGCTCAGTAACTAGTTTTTCTTCGTCTGCCAAGGCGGCCAGACAGTTGCGAATGTCACCCGGTGGCAGCACCCCAATCTCACGGCGCAACCGACCCGACGAGCCACCATCATCAGCAACAGTGACGATCGCGGTGATGTTAGCACTGTATTCCTTCAAGCCTCGCAATAGGGTCGATAGCCCCGTGCCACCGCCGATCGCGACAATCTTGGGACCTCGGTGTAAGCGTCGATGAGTTAACAACCTATCCACCAGCTCATCATCACCATCGGGCATTAATACTTCTGTGATGGATCCTAACGTTCGAGTCTGGCCCCACAGCACCAACAAGATGCCAACAACAATCACAATAGGGCCACTGATTTGACTGGGAACCACCTGCGTTACCATCCGCAACACATCGCGAATAAACCGTATGGTGTAGTAAATCGGCGACAGGTTTGCCCAGATAGCAATTCCTAGCATGGTTAAAAACACACCCCCCACACTTAGCAGCAGCCAACGCTTAACAAACAGCCCCGGCGTTAGCCACTTCACCCACCGAGGAGAGTGATCCATAACCAGAGAGGCAGTTTTGGGGGAGGGGGTCATCCAACGGGACACTCGACGGGTTTCTTGGGAAAGTGTAGACAGTGCTTGCTTGAATAAACTATTTGACATAGTACCTCTTGGGTAGCACCTAGGCAGGGTGCAGAGAAGTCACGACTACATACATACATAGGAACGGACTGATTTCCAGCAGATTGGAGCCAATACAATTAAGGATAAATAACGTAAAACCCTATCCTTGAATTTTCCTCCTGTAACATTAATTGCACCTGTCTTCTGAGTAGGGTGAATGCCACCTGAATCTACGAGATACACAGTACATTAGAGGGGAGGTTGATAAACCAGTGGCTCTTAGTTCTAAGATGCACAATTATCTAAGATGCACAATATAACGTGTAGATAGGTGAGGCCATGGCCCGGATAAATTTTTGTCCCATGGGTTTGCTAGTGTCTAGATGATTCAAACCGAAACTCTGACAGGATCTTAATGCACATTGCTATGGGTGAGCCGATAATTCAGCTAAGGGGCGTGAGTAAGTCATTTGGAGACAATGTGATCCTAGACAGGGTCGATTTGGACATTTATCCCGGTGAGGCGCTAGCTATAATTGGCCCATCGGGAACGGGCAAGTCCACCATTTTGCGTCTGATTGCAGGTCTGATTGCTCCTGATGAGGGTGAGATCTACATCCAGGGGCAACGTCGCCAAGGGCTAATTGAGGATGCTGAGGATCCGATCGGCATTGGTCTAGTTTTTCAGCAAGCAGCATTGTTTGACTCACTAACTGTAGAGGAAAATGTAGGATTTTTGTTGTATCAGCGATCGCGACTGCCCCATGAAAAGATTCGGGCACTGGTGCAGGAAAAATTAGAAATGGTGGGATTACCCAATATTGCTGATCGTTACCCAGCGGAATTGTCTGGTGGTATGCGCAAGCGCGTCAGTTTTGCCCGTGCCATTATCGCTAACCCAGAAAATCCTAAAGATACCCCAGAAGTGCTCCTCTACGACGAGCCAACAGCAGGCTTGGATCCTATAGCATCAACAGTGATTGAGGATCTGATCCGGCAGTTGCAATGTACGGCTGGTGGGTGCAGCACCTACGTGATTGTTACTCACCAGCACAGCACCATTCAGCGCACCTCTGATCGGATTGTTTTACTGTACAGAGGTAAGGTGCAATGGGAAGGTACCTATGCTGAAATGATAGAGACCGATCATCCCATGGTGCAGCAATTTCTCAGGGGTGATGTCCACGGTCCGATTCAAGTTGCGACATAACCTGAAGTTGGAAACGACTATCAGGAACAAAAGTAATGCCCCGACGCTGGGCGCGAATCTGATGGGGTTGATCTAACGGCGGGGCGATCGCCATCTGGTAGGTTGACATCAGGGTTGCTAACACCAGTTTCATCTCGAATAGAGAGAGGGCCATACCAATGCAACTGCGATTGCCGCCACCAAAGGGTAGATACTCATAGGGCGAAAACCTATGGTTCAAGAAGCGATCGGGCTGAAATTCCTCTGGGCACGGGAAGATATCTGAGCGACGATGGGCATTGTAAATGCAGGGCACTAGCACAGTGCCAGAGGGTAGGTGATAATCAGTCAATGTAATCGGCGTTTGGGCGACCCGTGGCTGGGCAATCAGGGCAATGGGATAAACGCGCAGGGTTTCAGCACAGACTGCTTTGAGGTAAGGAAGGTTGGTAATGGCAATTGGATGGCCATCCTGCACAGTTGCTAACTCAGCCATCAAGTTGCTGCGAATGTCGGGCTGGCTATGAATCCAATACAGTGCCCATGTCAGGGCTGAAGCAGTTGTCTCATGGCCTAACAGCAACAGAGTCATCAACTGGTCGCGCAGTTCTTGATCAGTCATTGGCTGGCCAGCCTCATCACGGGCTGTGAGCAGCAAATCTAGCACTCGGCTTTGTTGTTGGGGTTGCCCTCGCCGATCGTGAATCTCAGCATAAATCAGGGCATCAATCTCTGCTAGCAAGTGCTGAAACCGTCCCCAAGGACTCCAACGACCCAAATTGCGCTGCAAGAGTGGCAAGAAAAACTGCACAGAGTAAACAGGGGATGTGACATACTCTAGCAGGTGATGTAGACGGGGTTTCAGTTGGTGATAGCGATGACCTGGAGCCATGCCAAACACTACTCGCAGGATGATATCTAGGGAAATGTCAGCCATGGCCTGACGGATATTGACCGGAGCACCACAAGACCAAGCAGCCAAGTGATGGCGGGTCACTTCTTGGATCATGGCGGCATAGTGAGGGAGTTGTTCACCGTGTAAGGCAGGCATCAACAATTGCCGTTGCCGATGGTGCCGCTTGCCATCTTGCATAATTAGGGACTCGCTACCCGTCAAGGGCTGAAACACATAGGTGACTTTACCCAGCGCCAAACGATTCGCCAAGGTAGTGAAGATAGCCTGAATCCCCTGGGGATTGCTGACAAATACCACGGGTGGTGAGTTAATCCCCAAAACCCTTAGGGTGAACACATCACCATAGCGACGGGCACAGTCTTCTAGAAAAGCGATCGGTTGCAGGATAATCCGTGCGGTTTGCAATGGCCCTGGCAGTGTAGGGCCAGGTGGTAGGGTAATGGGCGGCTGGGGGTAGATAGCAGAGCTATTAATCATTCGCAGGTGATGGACAGATCGCTGACCCAGATGCGAGGTGAAACACCACCCGGCGTTAGATGTTCTTGGGGTTCCACATGAACGATCGATTGCAACAGGGCACGAAAGTCTCCAGCTACTGTGGCTGAGTCAATGCTAGTTTTTTCGCCTTGCCTCAATATCCACCCATCAAAGGGCAGTGAGAATGCACCTTCTAAAGCCTGCACCCCAGCATGAAGAGCTTGGAGGTCGTCGATGAAAATCACATTGTCGGCTGTGTCTAAGGTATAGCGATCATCGGCAGCAGCACCCCCTACTACATGATAGAAGTGAGGACTGACAGTGACCTTAGCACCCATATTGGCATGTCCTGTAGGCTGGGCATTCAGACGCTTAGCCGTGCCTGCACTATGGAGAAAACTAGTCAACACACCCCGCTCAATGAGAGCAACTGGTCGAGTAGGCGTGCCTTCACCATCAAAGGTGTCCTTGCTAACGTTGGCAGGATGCAGGGCATTGTCGTAAACAGAAAGCAGAGGCGAGGCGATCGCAGTGCCTAGTGATTCTGGAGTAGAGAGACTTTGGCGATCAAGAATGTTTTGAGCATTGAACAAGTTAGAGAAAGCACCCAACAAGCTCAGAAACGCTTCCGCAGAAAAGACAACAAGGTACTTACCAGAGGGAACTTTCTCGTAGTCGAGGTGGCTAATGGTTTTTTCCACCGTCTCTTGCAAGCATCCTTGAACATCCAACTCCTCTAAAGACCGACTCACGCGATAGGCTCCTGCGCTGCGAGGTTTTTTACCCTCTTGCTCAGTTTTGCTGTAGAGATAGATAGAACTAGAAGAATGGCTTTCACGGCGAATAGATCCCTCACTATTAAGATAAAACCGAGTAGAGTCCGTCTGAGATAAGCCGTTGTAGGGTACACCCTTGATTGCAGGATGGGCAGCCAGTAGTTGCTGTTCTGCCGACAACAAGGTGCTGATTAGTTCAGCAATAGGTGCTTGGGGAGCAGTTTGCTCAGGTATTGATGCTAGAGGTGCCGTCGCCTCTGGGCTAAAATCAGGTACATGTTCTTTTGCTCCAAAGAAACTAGCCTCATGGGCAGTCTGTAGCGCTAGATGCACACCTATTGGATCAACATCGGTTGTAGACGTAATGCCAACGGTGCCGTCTTGGTTCCAGACCCTCACAGTCACTGCCGATCGATTAGATGCTTTTACCTGCTTAGGCTCACCCATGTCTACTTGCACACTATTGCGATCAATAGTTTCTCCATAGATATCGAACTTTTTAATCCCAAGTTTCTGGGCACTGTCATGGGCTGACGTTGCTAGGTCATCAATGTTCAACATGGTTGTCCTGTTGCGAGTGACATTCTTTCCCTATTATGCGGAATTTTCACCAAAACCGCCGTGTGACTGAGAGTTTCCTAAATCAGGCTTCAACTGGTGCCGACGCTTCAGCTACAGCCGCGGGTTCTTCCTGAGACACAAGCGTCTCCGGGGATCCCTCTGCTACCGGTGCAGGTTCCTCGCTAGCAGCAGGTGCCTCTTCTGCAGGTGCTTCAGCTACCAGTGCAGGTTCCTCCGCAGCGGGCACTTCCTCGGCTACGGGTGCCTCTTCCGCAGGTGCTTCAGCTACCGGTGCGGGTGCCTCCGTGGCGGGTTCCTCGCTAGCAGCAGGTGCTTCAGCTACCGGTGCGGGTTCCTCCATGGCCGGTGCTTCCTCGGCTATGGGTGCGGGTTCTTCACTGGCAGCAGGTGCCTCTTCCGCAGGT
>JANWZG010000261.1 GCA_025054735.1 Cyanobacteriota bacterium
AATAAGGACTTAAGTCCTTACTACAAGCTATCTGTAACCAGAGTATGGAGAAGCAGTATCACTAGTTCAACTAAACCCATGAGTTCGTAGTAAGGACTTAAGTCCTTACTACAAGCTATCTGTAACCAGAGTATGGAGAAGCAGTATCACTGTTTCAACGATAAGTGGTTGATGATAATTGCCGTTCGCGGTCTAGGGTTTGCAGATAGCGGACTTCATCGTAATACAACGCCTGAAACTTGAGGGCATCAGCATTGAGGTGGTGATAGAGTTGCTCAATATCCTCAGATGAAGGGACGATCGCCCCAGATGACTCAGAGGTATTGGCTTGATTGAGGAGTTGCTCCAGACAATCGCGCACCGACTTGATTCCCTGCTCGCGCCAAACGTTTAAGAGATGACGACAGCGTTTTTCGCAGGCAATACGCTCTAGACTGGCAGCCGCCGTGATGAGGTTTTGTTCCGGGCGAGACAAAACAAGGACATCAGTTTCGCTGGGGTGAAGCAGATGGGTCAGTTGTGCCATTTCTTCGGGAAAGTTGGTGTAGTGGTCTTGCAGGAGATCAAGGAGGTCGATCGTCAACAGCGGAGTCCAATCAATATCACCACTACCGGGATAGTAGGTGACATCCAACCCCGTAAGTTGTTGCTGGCTAGCGAGAATTTGTTGCCAAAGAAACCGATGGTGAGAGAGGCCAAACCCCGGCTCTAGCAGGTCACGACGCTTTAACTCATCCAGCCATCTGAGACGATGATTTGGGCAATGCAGATAGAGCATGAGTAATTGCGCTTCAGCAGCATCCCGCAAGCCAGTAGTGCCAGGACGCTCCCACTTTTGTCCCTGCCCATGCCAGCGTTGGCCCCGTACTTGAGTTCGCAAGTCAGCCTCTAGCTGTAATGCCAGGTGGGCTTCGCCTTGACTAAGCAGTTCAGCACAGCGGTGGATGTAGTAAGTGCGCTGGGAAGCATTAGTGAGGTTGCCCAAAAGTTTCACGATCGCCCCTACTGCCTGCTGAAACTGGTCAGCCTGCCTCAGGTCTCGTCCTAACAGCACCTGCTGAATTTGCCAGTCAAGCCAGAGGGGAGCCTCTTGGAGGAGTTGCTGGTAATCTTCAGGGGTATGTTGCCGGAGAAATTCATCAGGATCCTTGCCATTGGGAAGGTTTAACACCCGCAACTGCACCTGTCCCTGATAAACCAGATGCTCTACTTCACTGATGGCTCGCTCGGTGGCCGTAGTGCCTGCCTTGTCTGCATCAAAGTTAAGGACAATCTGCTTCGATTCGGTGTAGCGTAGCAATTGTTTGACTTGACCAGCGTTCAAAGCTGTACCCAGGGATGCCACTGCGTTAGTGATACCTGCTGCGTGGAGGGCAATTACGTCAAAATAACCTTCTACCACAATGGCTTGGTCTCGCTTGGCAATCATGGCACGAGCTTTGTCTAGCCCAAAGAGAGTCTTACTCTTATCGAATAACTCTGTCTCTGGTGAGTTGAGATACTTGGGCTGTTCGTCCCCTAGGGCACGTCCCCCAAAACCAATAACCCGCCCTTGCAGATCATGAATAGGAATCATGAGCCGATCTCGGAAGCGATCGTAATAGCCATCCCCAGTTTTGCGAGGCACCACTAACCCTGCCCGTTCCACCAGTTCTGCGGGTTTATGTTTATGCTCCACTAGATAGCCCCACAGCGTAGACCACCCCGGCGGAGCATACCCCAGTTGAAACTGTTGGATAGTCTCTTCGGTTAAACTGCGCTTGTCTAGCAAATAGGCTAGGGCTTTTTGCCCAGTTGACTGTCGTAGAGCATGGGCATAAAAGTCTGCCGCCAGAGCCAAAATTTCGTACAGTTGCTCTTGCACTGAAAGCTGCCGCTGGAGTTCCTCGCGATCAGCAACCTCTAGGGTCTTCACTGGCACTTGGTAACGATTTGCCAGGGCTAGCACCACATCTGTAAAGGATTGCTGCCCCAGTTCCATCAAAAACTTGATAGCATTGCCCCCTGCCCCGCAACTGAAGCAGTAGTAGAATTGTTTGCTAGGACTGACGCTAAAGCTAGGAGACTTGTCATCGTGAAAGGGACATAAGCCTACAAAGTCCTTGCCCTGTTTCCGCAGTACCACATGCTCTGATACCACGTCATAAATATCGACGCGCTGCTTTACCTCTGCGATCGTATCCGGATGTAGCCGCATAGCATCCCAGACAAGCTCAATGAACCCTCGTCAAGCAAATAACCAACGGTCAACTCTATTCCGCACTAGCTAGCTCTGGAAAGGTTTGCTTAAACTCCCGTAATAAATCATCAATTTCATCCAGTGCTTGATTGACATCAATGCGCAAAATGCCCAGATTGGGCTGCTCTAGCAACTGCACTAGGACACCGCGCTTGCTCTCGATCACCCGAATTCGCTCTTTCAAAGTTTCTGGGTTCAGCATAGGGAATAGATTAGTGGATCAAATCACAACGATATTCCAGTGTATGGCAAGTCATGAAAGGACGGAAGAGCCAAACCAGAAAGAAAGAGTAACTACCGCTCCCAATGTTACTGATTTAAGATATGAACTGATGGCTGAACGCCTTGGAAACCTGATTTAAGATTGGGAAACTGTGCACAATCAGCAGAGAGCACTCAGCCTTCTACCTTAACCCCTTGTGCTTGGCTATCTACCTCTCCAGGACTGGATAATTGACCATCAAAGCAATATTACCCCTGTAGCTCAGGTGTCCAAGCTCATCTGTTACTGTCAGGTAAGTTGATAACAATCATCAAAGACATTGCTAGAATCTATGGTTACCCTCACCCAAAATCCTGCGCCACCAGTCATCTACCCCAGTTGCGACGGAGAACCCTTGGCAGAAACCTCAGTTCACCTAGATGCCATCATTGCCATCGTCACAGCCTTGCGCCATTACCTAGGTGACCAAGCCCTTGTGCTTAGCAATCAGTTTTTATACTACGCCCAAGGCTTTCCTCGCTTGCGAGTAGCACCAGACGGCATGGTGATTTTTGGAGTCAGCCCCGGTGGACGTGACAACTACAAACTCTGGGAAGAAGGGCAAGTACCTGCCGTTATCTTTGAAGTCACCTCCGCTAGTACCCAAGCTAATGATGATGGTTTCAAAAAGACTCTGTACGAACAACTCGGAGTAGCAGAATACTGGCAGTTTGACCCCAAAGGAGAATGGATTGAGAATCGCCTGCGCGGCTATCGTCTCGTGGGCGAGAGTTATGCAGTTGTTAATGACTATCAGAGTACAGTGTTACAGTTGCGCCTAGAGGTAGAGGGCAACCTGTTGAGTTTCTATCGTCTAGACACGGGGGAGAAGCTGTTGATACCCGATGAGTTATACCAAGCCTTGCAGCAGGAAATGGCTGCACGACGTGAGGCGGAAAAACGGGCAGAGCAACTTGAAGCTGTTTTAGCTCAGTATCGCGATCGCTTTGGCGAGTTGCCTAATTAAACTAGGCACATTAAACCATGCACTTTAAGCAATGCACTTAGCGCAAATTGAACAACAGGTAATGCCTATGCTTGGAGACTAGGCTATGCATAGAGGTCAAGGGGGCAACACCCCCTCGTAAGCAAGCCCGCTTACACCAATTCTCCATGCTGTGGCTACAGATAACTTGTCGTAAAGACTGAAGTCTTTACTACGAACTGATTAGTTATGTGGCTAATTTTTGGAGAATGGTATTACACCGCCCTATGCAACATCCATAGCTTGAATTTAGAGAATTGATGTGACTGGTTACCGCGTGTAGTCAGCATGGCGAAAATTTACCTGCGGCTTGGTGGGCAAGGCGAATGGGTTCTGGTAGACGGTAGCGTGTGGTGCAGCGGAGAGTTAGCTCAATGGCTGTGGGTAAATCGGCCAAATGCCCAACGGAAATAAACACGGGTTTGACCTGACTCCGGGTTCTCAGAACTGCCCCGATCGTCTCCCCAGCTTGCACCAACTCACTCATGCTTCCTCTATCTGGTGCTGGCTCTGCAAATGTCCCCACAAAGGGTGTTTTGCCACAGCCGATCGTAGGCTTTTGTAGCCATAACCCCAGATGACAAGCAATCCCAAACCGTCGTGGATGAATTCGACCCATGCCGTCCACTAGCAACACATCTGGTTCATGGCGCAGTTGCTGCAAGGCTGCCAATAGCACGGGCAACTCTCGAAAGCTCAACAAGCCTGGAATATAGGGAAAGGGTGTGATCATCTGGTGGCAGCAGGTTTCTACCAGCGTCAGGTCTGGAAAAGTAAGCACTACAACAGCCCCATGGGATTGATTACCCTTCACACTCACATCCACTCCAGCAACTAAGCGCACGTCATCTAGCAGCAAGGGACGATCATCCACGACCTGTTGAGCAAGCTGTCGCTGGAGCGAGATCGCCTGATGTGGGGGTAAATTCCAGTCATGCTGAGGATAAATATTCACAGTGCTCTTAGCATTAACCGACAAGCAAATCTTCTTCTGGACGGCGTACAGTGCTAGGAGAAGCATCTCCATAGAAAGCAGCCATCAGTAATAACACCCCTACTCTGCCGATATACATCGTAGCAATTAATACTAAATCTGCAACTTTACTAAGCTGGGCAGTAATGCCCATCGACAAGCCAACCGTAGCAAAGGCAGAGACCGATTCAAACAAAATTTTAATGAAGTCGATCGTCGGATCCGTCAGAGAAATCAGCGTGCTAGCACAAATCACTGTAATTAGCGATCCTACAAATACACCAACAGCTTTCAGAACCAAGGCTGTAGGAATTTGCCGTTGAAACATGTGTACATACTCACTACCCTGAAGGGCAGCTCTCGTTGCAGCAAGCAGTACACGTACAGTTGTGGTTTTAATGCCCCCTCCCGTGCTACCAGGACTAGCGCCAATAAACATTAAGGCAATCGTAATACACAGGGCTGCTGTTGTCATTTTGCCATTATCGATGGTATTAAACCCAGCAGTGCGGGTCGTAACCGACTGGAACCACGCTGCCAATAGCTTACCTCCACTCCCCAGGGGTTTCAGGGTATCGGGGTTGTGAAATTCTGTGACTAAGAAGGCGATCGTGCCCACAATAAGCAACACAGCAGTCGTAGCAGTAGCAATCTTAAAGTTGAGGGATAAAATGATGCAGCGCTGGGATTGTTGCAGGCGATCGCGCACTAGCAAAAAAGCCTCCATAATGACCTGATAACCAATTCCTCCCAAGATAATCAAGCCAGAAATGGTCAAGCTCACTAGCGGTGATTGTACGTAGGTCATCAAACTGTTAGGAAACAAGCTAAACCCAGCATTGTTAAAGGCACTAATACTGTGAAATAAGGCTAGCCAAAGGGCTGTCCTAGGGGAATTGGTCTGCTTGAAGGCCAGAAATAACAAGAATGTACCCGTTAGCTCAATGATTAGGGTCACTGCGATGATCGAGGTAACTATCTGCTTACTGCCCCCCAAGCCAGGTGTATCTAGGGCCTGCTGAATAGCAAGTTTGTCCCGTAGGCGAAACCGTTTGCCAATGAGAATCAACAAGAAGGTGGTCATAGTCATGTAACCCAAGCCCCCTACTTGAAACTCCATCATCAGCACAAATTGCCCGATCGGGGTGTAATAT
>JANWZG010000262.1 GCA_025054735.1 Cyanobacteriota bacterium
AGAATGTTGATAGTCGTAGTTTTGCCCGCTCCGTTGGGGCCAAGCAACCCATAGACTTCGCCCGGCGCAATGGTTAGGTTTAGGTCTCGCAGCACATGGCGCTGTCCAAACCATTTGTTGAGATGTTCAATATGAAGCACAGATGCTATAGCCTCCTTTCAAAACAAAGCATCCGCCGATAGGCTAGCCAACTGCCCAAGATTGTGATGCCTGCACAGCCAGTTACAAACCAGAGGTGGCTACTTACGTCTTCTAGGGTTTTGCCATCAGCGGCGATTCCAGTCAATGCTTGGTTCATGTGATAAACAGGGTTAAACTCGGCAAGGTTCAACAAGGTGGCTGGAAAAAACTCGACAGGGATGAACGCTCCACCTAGCAGCAACAATGGGATGCCGAAGGATGCCACCAAGGTGTTAACGTCATCGGTGCGTTGGGCGAGTTGGGTACCTAGTAAGAAACCAACACCGACATAGGTCACGATCGTCAGCAGAATAATCATGCTAGAGAGCACAGGGGAGCCTGTAATGTTGCCACCAAGGGCAATGATTACAGCGTAAACTAGGAAGGTCTGGCCAATGCCGATCGTGCTGTGGGCCAGGAGTATGCCCAAGAAGTAAGAAATGCCGCTCAGGGGTGAAATCAACAGTCGTTTCAGGGTTTGTTGTTCTCGCTCGGCGACAACTGTAGCCACAGTGCCACCTAGGCAGCTAAAAAATAAAGCAGCGCCCACCAAGGTAGAAGGAGCAGTTTGCTGAAAAGCTTCAGCCCTGGAGAGGGGGGTACGATCGTCCAAGATCAGCCCGTTAATGACCAAGATCGAGAGGGGAAAGATACCCCAGAAAACCAAACTGCGCCAGCGCCGAATTAACTCAACCAAAATCCGCTGTGCTACTGCCAGCGTTTCACGCCAATATTTCATCAGGTAGGTTTTACAGGGTGACCCCCCTCATTATCTGGCATAACTCTGCTGAAAGCGAGTAGAGTCACACCGGATATTGTGACTTTATGAAACTTACTCCCATGACTGTTGTCCGCTAGCCATATTCCAGCAGTCTCTAGTATTCTTGAGGTGTTGCACGTGGTCAACGTATGACTGTAATGGGTGTTTCTCAAGGTAGGCCGCTGGTATCGGTTGTGGTCGAAGGTTACAACCAAGCACAGGAACAAGGCATTGTGGACAATACACTTCATGCCCTTAGACATCAAGATTTTCCCCTAGACCAGGTAGAGGTAATTTTAGTTGGCAGTGCTTATCAGTTGCTGGAATGGCAAAGTCTCTGCTATAATCCGGCTCCCTTTCAGGCGATTAAGCTCGTGGATGGAGGAGATGCAATTTATTACGAACTCAAGAATAAGGGGGCAGCTATTGCGACAGGCGATATTATTGCCTTTACCGACTCTGATGTTTGTCCACAGCGCAGGTGGCTATCATCCATTGTAACTACTATCCGCCAGGGTGCAGATGCGTCAGTAGGGTTTAGTTTGTTTAAGCGAGCAAAGGGGTGGGCTGCTGGATCGATCGTGCGCCAAATTGCCGCCTGCATTACCTTTGCCTACGTCCTGGGAAAAATTCGTCACTGGCGATCGGGACAATTACCAGATGTGGAAGTGCGGAGTATTGTTGGACACAATGTTGCCTTGCGTCGCGAACTATTCCAACGGTGTCAATATCGCATTGACCAAGGACGGTTGTTAGCATCTCCCCTGCTGTTCAGCTCTGTAGCTCAAGTGGGAGCGATCGTTGCCTTGCATCCTCAGCAACAAGTGGTGCACTACTTCACATGGACTTACTGGGTAAGGTTGCATTTTCGCTTTGGTTACGAAATCTATCAACTTCGACGCTTGGATCCCGTTTATCCCAATCAGTGGATTGCTCGCATGGGAATCCTAGAACCCTTGGTGACCTTGGGTTGGCATATGGTATTAGATATACCCCGCTGGTTGCGGTTTAGTTGTCTGCTGAGCATGAACCCACTACAGCGATGGGGGTTATTGCCCGTAGTAATGGGCTTGTCTCTAGTGGCCCATAGTGCTGAGATGGTGGGAATGTATTGGACCATGGTGGCTCCAGCAGCCATGAAACAATGGGCAGAATATGCCTAGGTGTCATCAGGTTCGTCTAAGTGGCTGACCACATCCTGGTAAAGATTCAGGATGTGGTGATCATTAAGACAATAAAAGACATTACGTCCCTGTTTGCGATAGTTGACAAGGCGCATTGCTCTGAGGATGCGGAGTTGATGCGAAACGGCTGACTCTGACATATTGACGATCGCCGCTAAATCACATACACAAAGCTCTTGAGCAGCCAAGGCAGACACAATGCGCAAGCGATTAGGATCTGCCAGTGAACCGAAAAACTCAGCCATTCGTTGTGCTTTCTCGACACTGAGCACATGATGATGCCCTTGGCGAACCGTCTCCAGACTAACAGGGTGCTGAATATCACAGGTTGGTGTCGTGATCGACGGTGGGTCTACCTCTGAACCAACTGCTGAACTAACGGTCACTTGAGAAAGAGATGGCGGCATAGTCATGGACGCAGACGATAAGTGAGTAACACGCTGCTATTCACTTCCAGTGTAAGAGATGACAGCACACAGGAATGGAGAATTCAGGAATCTCAGGATGAAAACCCGCATTGATAAACAGGTTCTGATAAAATTTTAAGAAACATTAACGGTCTATCATTTTTCTATTCATGAACGTCTTGATAGTTGGTGCTACGGGTACGCTGGGGCGGCAAGTTGCTCGCCGTGCTTTGGATGAAGGTCATCACGTGCGTTGCTTAGTGCGAGGATTTCAACGCGCCGCCTTTCTGAAGGAGTGGGGAGCAGAATTGGTCTTGGGTAATCTTTGCCTACCTGAAACCCTAGTGCCAGCACTCAAAGATATGGATGCGGTGATTGACGTAGCTACGTCTCGGCCTACAGATGCTATCTGGGAGGTAGACTGGGAGGGCAAAGTGGCCCTAATTCAAGCTGCCCATGCTGCTGGTATCAAACGCTTCATCTTCTTCTCGATTTTGGATGCTGAGCAGTTTCCCCATGTGCCCTTAATGAATGTGAAGCACTGCACAGAGGAATTTTTGAAAGCATCGGGATTGAACTATACTATCCTACGCCCGTCTGGATTTCTGCAAGGGTTAATTGGGCAGTATGCTATCCCAATTTTGGAAAAGCAGGCGGTGTGGGTAACGGGTGAATCATCACCAATTGCCTACATGGATACCCTAGACATTGCCAAGTTTGCGATCGCAGCCCTCACTCGTCCAGAGACTGAATATAAATCCTTCCCAGTGGTGGGCACTAGAGCATGGGGAACCCGCGAGATTATCCAAGTGTGTGAGCGCCTATCGGGACAAGAAGCTAAAGTGACTCAGGTGCCACTAGGGGTTATTCGCCTGGTAGAAAAGGCAGCACGGTTCTTCCAGTGGAGCTGGAACGTTGCCGATCGCCTCACCTTCGCCGAAGTGCTGGCCTCAGGCAAAACCATGACCGCTCCTATGGATGAGGTATACTCAGCATTTGGGCTGCAACCCCAAGACATGACAACCCTAGAGTCTTATCTGCAAGAATATTTCAGTCGTATTCTCCGGAAACTGAAGGAACTGGATTACGAGAAAGAAAAGCAAAAACAGAAGAAGAAAAAGAAAACCCCCTTCAAATCAGGAGCTAAGTGAAATCCTGCTGCCGATACTAAGTGAGGTTGTGGCATGTCTACGATCGCTCAGATGCTGTCATCAATTCCGGGCAATCCCCTAGCTAACCTCCAGCGGGTTGATGCCCTGTGGCAACAGATACGTCAGCGTACCTGGGCGACACCGACAGTAATCACCGAGCGTCAAGACTCTCTAGTAGCCCTAGACTGGGATGTGGCAATCGCTGGAGGCACCTTGGGTATTTTTTTGGGGGCAGCGTTAGCCCAGCGAGGATGGCGAGTTGTGGTCGTGGAACGGGGCTTGTTGCGAGGTCGGGCGCAAGAGTGGAACATTTCTCGTCGTGAGTTACACGTGCTCCTTACCCTGGAATTGCTGACCGAGCCAGAACTAGCCCAGATTATTGCTAGTGAATATAACCCAGCCCGCATCGCCTTCCACAAGGGAGTGGAATTGTGGGTTGAAGATGTGCTGAACATAGGGGTAGATCCGGTTGCCCTGCTGGATGTGCTGAAAACCAAGTTTCTGGCTTGGGGAGGAATGGTGTTAGAGCACACAACTGTTGTAGGTGCGGTCGTTGGGGATGCAGGGATTCAATGTCAAATCACCGATAGTGCTGGAGAAACCCACACCTTGACAGCACGGCTGCTCGTAGATGCCATGGGACATTTTTCGCCGATCGCCCGCCAAGCTCGCCAAGGACAATATCCCGATGCAGTCTGCCTAGTGGTAGGCACCTGTGCTGCTGGCTTTTCCCATAACGACACTGGCGATCTATTGGTAACCTGCACCCCCATTCAAAATCAATGTCAATATTTTTGGGAAGCATTTCCTGCCCGTGACGGTCGTACCACCTACTTATTTACCTATCTGGATGCTGATCCCAGCCGCCCTAGCCTAGAAAGCTTGTTTGAGGACTATCTCCGCCTGTTGCCAGACTATCAGCAGGTGGCGATCGCCCAGCTTCAGTGGCAGCGAGCACTATTTGGCATGTTCCCCTGCTATCGCCAAAGCCCCCTAGCTTCTTGCTGGCAGCGGGTGTTGCATGTCGGTGACAGTAGCGGCAGCCAGTCACCCCTGAGTTTTGGAGGCTTTGGAGCATTGTTGCGCCATCTCCAACGGTTGACCGAGGGTGTGAATGCCTTCCTACGAGAGGATATGCTCGATCGCTCCAGTTTAGCTCTATTGCAGCCCTATCAGCCTAATCTCTCCGTCACTTGGCTGTTTCAACGCACGATGAGTGTCGGTGTTCACCAAACCGTCCACCCTGACCAAATTAACCAGTTGCTCTCCGCAGTGTTTGCCGCCATGGCAGCCTGTGGAGATCAGGTGTTAAAGCCCTTCTTGCAGGATGTAGTGCAGTTTTCGCCCCTCTCCCAAGCCCTGGCCCGTACCTCCTGGGCGCATCCCGGCCTTGTAGCGCGACTAGTGCCCCAATTGGGCATCCCTACCCTGATGGACTGGATGAAACATTATCTGGCCTTGGGTGGCTACACCCTGCTGGATCAGGCTAGTTCACTCATTAGCCCTTGGCTGGCAGCATTACCTGCTCATCAGCAAGCACGGTATCAACGGTGGCTAGAAGCTTGGCACTACGGTGCTGGGCAAGATCACGGCTAACCACGCCCATGACGATCGCCCTCACCCTTATCCAGTTCAATCTCTCCAGATCGCAACCGAGATGCCTCTGTCGGCAGACTCTAGGTTGCCTATCCATTGAACTGGCATGAGACCCATACCTCCGATAGTTGGAAGGCTGCTATCGCGCATTCACCCGCTGCAAATGCCATGAAAACATCATTGTTTGCCCAGCATTGGTTGTCACCACCACTTGATCCTGCAACTGATTGATGTTGGTAAACCGCCGCAAATGCGAATAATCGATTGCTCTCCTAGGGAACTTTCGCTCTAGTTCTGCTCGTCGCTCTGGGCTAAGAGTT
>JANWZG010000263.1 GCA_025054735.1 Cyanobacteriota bacterium
ATCTGCGAGATATTGCCAAAATGGAGGCAGATGAGGTTGACTGGTACATGGAGCCTGTGAGTCCTGCTGAGGTAGCTAATTGGGCAATTCACGCTACAAGTAGCTTGTTTGAGACCAGTAATCTGGTGTTGCAGCAAGCGATCGATCCCAACTTGCCCGATGTGTTAGGGGATCAAAATCGCCTAATCCAAGTCATGATTAACTTGATTTCTAATGCCGTCAAATTTACAGCCCAAGGAACAATCACTGTGCAAGTAGCGTTAGACAGTAATCCTTCTAGCGGCACATCAGTACGGTCAACTACTACTGAAGCTAACAGCAGACCAACGATCGTCTTTTCTGTTACTGACACAGGCATCGGCATCGCCCCAGAAGATCGCCACAAGGTGTTTGAGCGGTTTCAGCAACTAGGTGATATGCTTACCGATAAGCCCAAGGGCACTGGGTTAGGATTGGCAATTTGTAAGCAAATCGTTGAGCGCCATGGTGGTCACATCTGGGTAGAAAGTGAGGTGGGTGTAGGCAGCACCTTTGCCTTTGCGTTACCGGCAATTTCTCCTGAAACCCAACCAGCGACGATTGTCAGTATCGACGAGTTAATCAAACAACTGCGACAACAGGGCTATTAATACAGGGCTATTAATTAAGTGTCCGAATTGTTGACTTAAAGAGACAACTAGTACTGTAAGAGACAATCAGGACAATCTAGCGAGCCAAGTCCCCTAACGAGGGGTGTTTACACTTAGTCATCTGTTTCCTCTTACCTCTTACTAGCGATGCCTTTCAACGCTGCCCTGGCTACTTCAGCAGTTATGTACAGCCTTTAGGGTAATTTACCTCTGGGAGTTGTCCAGCCCGAAAGCGAACAATGCGTCGTCCATCAGTTTCAAAAATCAAGCGATAGTTGCTATCAGATTCAGCTTGGGGCACGATCGTGAAATACCGTCCACCGGGAATATCATCGTGAGGTGTTACCCGTGCCTCAGGATAGAGGGTGCGTAAGCGAGACTCAAAGTCCCCAATGCGAGCACCGCTCGTGGTCATCACTAGACTATTGCTCCAAACATCAATCCGTGCAATGCGGTCTTGCTGTTTATCGGGCTGCTCGTCACGGGAATTTATCACCATAAAGCCAACCCCACGCACAGTTCGAGACGGAACGACATAGTAACAAGCTGTGTTACGAGGTTGTCCAGATTGCACGAGCAAACTCATCTGGGCTGCTTTCTCGGCGGCGGCAACGGTCATTCCGACCTGTATAGGGCCAAAACTGTTAATGTTGACACGAGATTGCTCCGTCAACTGCATCTGAGCCGTCGTGGGTGCGATCGCTACCCCTGTAACGATAGTAGTGACAGTCACCAAGGCAAGAGATAGCCAAAGCACTAACCCCCGCTGTAGTTGGTGCATCCTCATCCAATTCAGTGAGTTTGCTCGTGAGGCAAATTTCATGGCAGGTTGTGAGTAATAAGGCAACTGGCAAGGATAATAGCTGACTTGGCAACTACTAGCAATGTACGTTGGCATAGCCATAGAGTTATGTGACTAGGCCACAGTTAGATGAAAGCTTGTAGTAGAGACTCAAGCCCACATTACAAACTATTTGTATTCAAAATACAGGGAATTGGATGCAGTGTGCTCCCTAGTTCCCTTCCCCTAGTTCCTTCTACAGGCCATCTGTAGTAGTAATACCTATGCTACAAAAGCTAGCCATATTAACCCATCAGTTCGTAGTAAGGACTTAAGTCCTTACTGCAAGCTATCGGTAGCCACAGCATCCACAGCATAGAGAACTGGTGTGACGTAGGGAACCAACGTGATCCTGTACTCCAGTCATACGCCCCCATGCATCTGGCCATTAGATACGTTGCAATAGAACCCAGTGCTGCTCACAACTGTAATCATTAAACTTAAGTTAGTATTTTCTTAACGGCTCGTTAATCAACTACTAAGAGTGTTCAGGTATTCTATCAGGGAGACTGGCAAGTAACTTTAGTAGAAGGGAACCTCTGAGAGCAGTATGGCTGAAACTGTATTTACATTTCTGGCAAAGGGCGGCGTTACAATGGTTCCATTGTTAGGCTGTTCAGTGGCTACCTTGGCAGTAGCTCTAGAGCGTGCCTCCTTTTGGTTTCCTCTATTGCGGCAAGAAGCCAAGATTGTTCATGATGTGCTAGATGCAGCTCACTACGACTTGCAAAAGGCTGCGGAAATTGCTAAGCAGCATGAAGAGTTGCCGATTGGCCGGTTCCTATATGCTCCGTTGCGGTTGCGCTCCCCTAGCCCTGAAACCTTCCGCCTGTCTATGGAAACAGCAGCCGAGCGTGAGTTTGTGAAGATGCGCCATGGGGATAAAATCTTAGAAACGGTTGTTGCGATCGGCCCACTGCTGGGATTGCTAGGTACCGTAACCGGTCTAATTGCTACCTTTGGGAACTTGAATATTGGGGGCGGTGGCACTGGAGAATCAGCCAGTAAGGCTGCTGCTGGTATTGGGGAAGCCTTAATCACTACGGCAACAGGGATGGTCGTAGCTATTGTCGCGTTACTTGTGTTACGACTCTCAGTCACCCTGCAATCTCGTCAGATTGATTACTTCTCGTCGGTTGGTAGTGAGTTGGAACTAATTTATCGCCAAGTTTGGTTCGAGCCAGCCTTGCCGGATCATCCTGTACTTAACGCAACACATCATCGTGCAACGTCGGCTCCATCAATTACTAGCTCACCCATGGATGGAGGATAGTTGAGACGATGCGATTCAAAAGTCAGCGGCGTGCTAGTCATCCTCCTCAGGTCAACTTGACCCCAATGCTGGATGTGATGATGACGATTCTTACCTTCTTCATTATCGCTACCATGACCTTGCGAACACAGCAAGCAGTAGATGTAATTTTGCCTCCACCTGAAAACGTTCCTCCCCCGCCACCTGAAGCTAATTTGCCGGAGCCGATGTTGGTGCGACTAGAAGCTAACGGGGTCATCCTAGTTTCTGGACAACCGACAGATAAGCAGGTTCTGGTGAATCAGATGCAAGTGTACCTGCGGGAAAATCCAAAGGCAGCTGTGGTTTTATCCGCTGATCCCAAGTTACCCTATGAACAAGTGGTGCAATTCCTGGGGGAAATGCGAGAGATTGGCGGCGATCGCGTTTCGATTGCCATCGAGTAAGTGACTCTGTGGCGTTAATGGTTGAGTAGTGTGCCAGTGAGCAAGTAGGAAGGTGATGTGTAGCGATGTTTAAAGACCGGCGCAACGTCTCTGAGATGCCAGAGGTTAACTTGGTTCCGATGATGGATGTGTTGATGACCATCCTAACCTTCTTCATCATCATTTCGATGACGCTAACGGGGCAGCAGGCCGGTGATATTAAGCTGCCTAAGTCTGAGTCGGGCGTAAACCGAGATTTGCCACCCAAGCCATTAATCGTTGCGTTGAATGGCCAGAAACAGACACGGGTGTATGGTCAGGTTCTGAACCCTGACCAGTTAGCTGAGCAAATGGTTGCCTATTTGAGCAGCAATCCAGAAGGTACTGTTCTGCTTAAGGCCGACAAGTCATTGAGTTATGATGATGTGCTGACGGTGTTGTCGGTTATGCGCGACGTAGGCGGTGATAGGGTTTCGTTGGCGATCGAATAGCTTTTCTGACAGGTATTGCTTCATGTTGACGTTAGTCACGCTTGACGATCGCTCCAAAGTCTCCTAGCACGCGGGCATGATTGCGCAAGATTCCCAATAAGGTCAAGCGATTCTGGCGCACTGCTAAGTTTTCATCCATTACAAAGACGCTCTGGTCACCATCAAAGAATTCAGCAACAACGGGAGCAATTTGACGCAACCCGTTCACTAATTTGCGATAGTCCCGATCGGCACGGGCAGCTTGGGTTTGAGGCACAAGCTCGACAAGGCCATCGTAAAAGGCTTGTTCCGTAGGCTGCTGGAAAAGATTAGTGTGAATCCATGGTCTTGGATCCAAAGTTTGGGTATCTAGATTGCCCTGGACAGCAAGACAGGTAGCTCGGTTGACTGTTTCGTAGATGGTTGCTAAGGTGCCGTCTGTGCGGATAGTTTGCAGAAACAGAGCACGATCGCGGACATCGAGTAAATCCTGTAGTGCTCGATCGCTGTACTCTGGGTCATTTTCCCCTAGGACAGCGTTCACCAAGTCGTAATCAATCTGGCGATCGTCCTGCAACAGAGTACGGATCCGTTGCAGCATAAACTCCTGGAGATGTTGGCGCAGTTCCTCCAGACTAAGTTTCATGACTGAAGAAAATGCTTGGGCAAACTCAGTGGTAACTTGCTGAAGCAAGCTTGCTAGGTTGATCTCCAAGTTGCCATCCCAGGTGATGTTAACAATAGCGTTGGCTGCTCGTCTCAGGGCAAAGGGATCCGATGATCCTGTTGGCTGCATCCCTAATCCAAAAATACTGACCAAGGTGTCTAGGCGATCAGCAATCCCTACTACTCGTCCTCCTAGGGACTGTGGCAAGCGATCGCCTGCCCCTTTCGGTAAGTAATGCTCAGAGATAGCGATGGCAACTGCATCCGGCTCACCGCTGTGACGGGCATAGGTTTCACCCATCACGCCCTGCAAGTCTGGGAACTCACCTACCATCTGGGTAACCAAGTCGGCTTTACACAGTAGGGCAGCCCGTTGAATGAGACGGCGATCGTCAGCAGACACTTGAAGTTGGTCAGCAAGTTGGTCAGCGATTTGGCAAATGCGGTTGACTTTAGCGCGCACTGAGCCAAGCTGCTCTTGAAAGGTTACGGTTTCTAGTCGAGGGAGATAGCTGGCTAGAGGTTGGGCACGATCGGCATCAAAAAAGAACTTGCCGTCGGATAGCCGGGCACGAATCACACGCTCATTACCTGCTGCAATTACCGCTCGCTTGGCAGGATCACCATTAGAGACGGTAATAAAATAGGGCAAGAGTTGAGGAGTCTGAGTGGTGGGTGACCCATTAGCGATTGACTCAGCCTGCAAAACTGGAAAATAGCGCTGGTGACTTTCCATTTCCATCATGATCACGGCTGGGGGTAGGGCTAAAAAATCACTGTCGAATTTACCGATGACGGCAATGGGATATTCCACAAGGTTAACCACTTCAGCCAAGAGTGCCTCAGAAATAACGGGCACCCCCCCAACCTGCTGGGCAAGGTTAGTAACCTGCTCGACAATAACTTGGCGACGACGTTCAGGATCGACCTCCACTAGCCCTTGACGCAGGCTATCGACATAATTTTCAGCATGGGGAATGCTAATGGGGCGTGTGTGTAAGATGCGATGCCCACGTGATTGCCGATCGCTACGGATAGTTTCATTGCCGCTTGTTAGAGCGATTGGCAATACCTCTGAGTCTAGTAATGCCACTAGCCAACGAATGGGACGTGAAAACCGCAGATCTCCGTTGCCCCAGCGCATAAATCGCTTGCCCTCTAGCGAGGTAATCCACGTTGGTGCTAGTTCCGCCAAAATCTCTGCCGTTGGTCTTCCTAGGATAGTCTTGGTGATAAACACAAAATCACCCTTGTCAGTTGGGCGAATTTCCAGAGCTGATAACTCTACGCCCTGCTTTTTAGCAAAGCCTTCTGC
>JANWZG010000264.1 GCA_025054735.1 Cyanobacteriota bacterium
ATAGGATTCATCAGTCCATTGAGAACATCCAGCTCTCTGGTACCGACCTTAGTCTCCACAACGCCTACTAAATGAAACAGAATTGCCAAAATCACGCCATGAGAAACCATTTGCGTAACAGCACCTACTAAGCTAAGGGCCGTCAGAGCAGCACCACCCAAGAGGACATAGCCCATATGACCGATAGAACTGTAGGCTACCATGCGTTTGATGTCCTTCTGAGCAATGGCTACAGTTGCCCCATACAGAACACTGGCCGTTGCCCAAGTTGCCAGCCAAGGTGCTAATGTTCCCCAAGCTTCAGGAAACAGTCCCAAACCGAAGCGGAAAATACCATAGGTGCCCAGCTTAGCTAACACACCTCCTAGTAAAATTGCTACAGGTGCAGAAGCAGCAACGTAGGTATCGGGCAACCAAGTATGCAGAGGCACCAAGGGAATCTTAATGCCAAATCCTATCAGCAAGAATCCTAACAGCACTAACTGGATCCACTGTGGCAATGATTGACCCATTAGAGACTTGTAGGCAAAGCTATTGGCTCCCTGTAACCACACTAGACCAAGGAAAGCTACTAGGATTAAGGCTCCAGACAGGGCAGTGTACAAGAGAAACTTGATGGCCGCATAGTTGCGCTTTTCCCCACCCCAGATGGAAATTAGCAGGTAGAAGGGCACTAGCTCTACCTCATAGAACAGGAAGAACAGCAACAAGTTTTGGGCTAGAAATGCCCCAGCTACAGCACCATTAACCAGCAGGATGAGGCTATAGAACAGGCGGGGACGGTCAACGTCTTCGCGACTGCCGTAGATAACTATCCAACTCAGTAGGCTATTTAGTGCCAACAGTGGCAGAGAGAGACCATCGATACCAAGCTGGTAGTCTAAGCCCAGTTCAGCTATCCAAGGCAAGTATTCTGAATACTGAATTGAGGGATTGGTGTAATCAAATTGGGTGGCAATCCAGACTGTCCAGCCTAGAGTCAGACTGCTGAGAATTAGGGCGATCGATTTACTCTTCTGGTTGGGTAAGAGCGCAACGGCAACGGCGCTCAGAATTGGAAACCAAATTAGTACGCTTAACATATACTTGTCCTCACCGACTGCTGATACTTGTCCTCACCGACTGCTGACCAATGACTAATGACCAATCACAAATGCCCAACTGACACTAAGCATGATGGCGACCAGACCGATGGCGATCGTCAATACATAGAACTGGCCCTGTCCAGAGTTGCCATACTTAAGGGTTTCGCCGCTAAACAGTGAAACTAGGCCAACCAAATTCACTACACCATCGACAATCTGGCGGTCAAACCAATCAATAATTCGGGATGCCCAATCTACAAAGAAGACGACACTAGAGCGATAAATCTGAGGCGTATACAAATCGTAGGCGAAGAAGTTTTGCAGAGCCTGCCAAGGCAGTTGAATTGGCTTGGGAATGCTCTGACCAACATAGAGCACAGCCCCAACTCCAGCCCCGATAGCACTCGACCACAGTAGCAACAGTGCCATATCTTTATTCAACTCTGACCAATTGGGGAACAGACCCAAGCTCTGGAGCACCAGGGGAAGGTGAAGCGTGAAACCTAGCATGATGGTCATCGGCAAGACAATCAGCCAGAAGTTCTCTGGCGATCGCTCCGTCATAGGCTTAGGAGAACCAGCAAAGATTAAGCCAAACTCGCGGGTCATGCTAAAGGCGGTCAGCCCATTCACCAGTAGTAACACCCCAACAAGCCATGGCTGCGTCTTCCATAGACCATCTGCCAGTTCCAGCAGTGCCCAAAAACCACCCAGCGGTGGTAGCCCAATTAGGCCAGCCATGCCCACTAAAAAACTCAAGCCCGAAATAGGACGACGACTCCATAACCCCCCTAGCTGTGTCAAGTCCTGGGTAATGCTATTGAGGACAATGGATCCAGTACTCATGACCAACAGGGCCTGCGACATAGCATGGGAGAGAATAATCAATAGGGCAGCATCGGTCTGACCAGTACCTACGGCGACAAAAACTAGCCCCATGTAGGCACTAACTGAGTAAGAGAGCGCACGCTTAACATCAATTTGGGCGATCGCAATCAATGTACCCCCTACGGCAGTCAGAGCACCGATGGTGATCATCGTTGTTGTAACGATGGGCGACAGCGCAAATACTGGCTGCAATTTCACCAGTACCCAAGCACCAGTAGCAACCACTACCGAATTTCGCAAAATAGTACTAGGAATAGGGCCTTCCATAGCCTCATCTAGCCACAGATGCAGTGGGAACTGAGCGCACTTGCCCATCGGCCCTGCTAGCAATGCTAGTCCGACAAGCGCCGCGATCGTTGGATCAACTGTTGCTGTTTTCGCCCACTGTGCCAACTCATCAAAATTCCAGGTGCCAGCTAGGGGATAAATAGCCAATACCCCCATCAGCAGGAACAAATCTCCTATACGCTTGGTTAGAAAAGCATCACGGGCACCCGTCACCACCAAGGACTGGTTGTACCAGATGCCAATCAGCAAGTAAGTGCCTAGAGTCAATATCTCCAGGATCATGTAGCTGAAAAACAGAGAGTTACAAAAGGCAAGACTGCACATACCTGCCTCGAACAAGGCAAGCAGGGCGAAGAATCGTGACCAACCCCAATCCATCTCTAGGTAGCCGATGGCATAAATCTGTGCCAGTAAATTGATACCCATGACCAGCAGACTAGCTCCCACGGTAGTAGCAGAAATGTCAAGGGGTAGCGTGAGGTCTAGTCCAGCGACTTGCAGCCAGGATACTGAAATCTGAATAGGCTGTTGCCATGCGATCGGAAACGCAATCAGACTATGCAAAAAACCTATAAAAGTCATCACTAAATTGACATAGCCCGCAGGGCGAGGGCCTGTGCGACGGATTAGAGCGGGCGACCAAAGCGTAGAGGCAACCACGCCAACGAGCGCATAGCAGGGAATCAGCCAGACAGTTTGCAGCAAAAATTGAGTCATGCAGGTCACCTGTAGGACAATAGAGAGATAATAGAGAGATAAATAGGAAATACTATCTGAATCGCTCTCGATTTATCGAGGGTGATAAAGGGAATCTGTAGGTGCAGGTTAATAATCAACGATAATGCTAACCAATTAACCCACTAGCTACAGCCACAAGTCATGGAGCCACCATAACTTCCCCGCAAGAGGGAAGCACTCCCATACGAATAAGCTAAGCATTTGTGACTAGCACTGAGTACACCAATGGCTTGCACTCATCGCAATTCACTGTTCAACAGTATAAAACCAAATGTTAATAAGAAAAATTTAATCTTTCTCATAGTCTGGATAGATATGAGCTTATTTGTCTGGGGTAACTCCATCTAATTTCAAGTGCTATCGATAAGCATAATGTATGAAATTAATCAACCCTATTAATTGAGTTTTGATGTGTCAACGCTCTAGACAGTTTTTGTGAAAATACTGGAACTTATACTATACCGTCAGCATTTGCCCTCGCCCCAAATTCCTCTCCTAGAGATGCAGAAGGAGTTGGGGAGTAAGCATAAGCTATCTTAAAACCGTCCAAACTACTGATCACTCAAACCTAGAGTAGTAGCTATCCTGTAGGAGGATATTGATAGAAAAGTAATGTAGAGGGGCTGAGTGTAGCCTCTCAAGGCGGAAATGATTCAACGACTCAGATTTAAGAATTAACAATCCTGCGTAACTACTCAACTTGCTGTTACCGAAATCCCCCTCTTAAGAGAGGCTACTGCGCATCCTACTACACCTGCAATATATCTTGACCCTAATGGCAACATCCTGCTATGTCTCCTCTGGGGCATTCTGCTCTTGCCAGCATATCAGCTTGGGGTGAGAGTGGGGGGATTGTGTAAGAGGTAGGGGTAATGACTCCCAAGGAGCAAGTAGGGCTGTAAGCCTGTATACAGGAAACTGCGGAGATTTTGTATTGCAACAGTAACTATCGAATCTCAGAGCATAGGAGAATCAGCATGACTTGGCGTACGCTGATCCTCAAGTAGGAGGCAGGAGTTGGAGTTTACTTAGTATTGCTAGGTTTTATCTAGAAATAGTTACCCTTAGATTCCTAGGTGAAATCTGGGAGCCGGAAGTGAGCAAGGGTTAGGGGTAGCTTAGTTACTCGCAGGTGAGGTACTGCTGCCCGCTGCTAGATTGCTGATAGCCCGTTGCAGTGATGCTAAGGCACGGTTGTAATCCAGAATGGCACGAAGACGATTAACTTGTGCTCGGGTTAGTTCAGTTTCGGCATTGATGACTTCTGTTTGAGTGCCAACACCCGCCTGGAACCGCAAACGTGCTAGTCGTAAACTCTCTTCAGCCTGTTCTACAGCTAATGCTGCTGTTTGGATATTCTCAAAATTAGCTTGCAGATTGGAGTAGGCTTGCTCTACCTGGAAGCGAATTTGGTTGCGAATATCTGCAAAGCGAGTTTCGGCAATGGCTATGTCTTGCTCACGCTGCTGTGCCCTTGCTACTGAGGCTCCGCCATCATAGAGGGTCCAGTTCACACGAGCACCAATGGCGTAACCATCCGCAGACCCAATGTTGTCATCAAACTGGTCAAGCACAGAATAGTTAGCAAACAGGCTGACTTGGGGACGAATGCTGGCTAGTGCCAAATCTCGTTGTTTTTCACTCAACTCGCGCTGCACAAGTTGCTGCTCTAGCTCTGGACGATTCTTAAAGGCCATGATGATGCTGTCTTCTAGGGACAAGCTCCAAAGTCCAGCGATGGCAACTGGGTCGGCTGCGGCAATGTCAATCGACTGGGGAATGCTCAAACGCTGGGCCAACTGACGACGACTAACACGCTGGGCACTAATGGCGCGCACTAAATCTTGCTTGGCATTAGCGAGTTGCACTTCCGATCGCAGCACATCAAATCGAGTGCCTACCCCTGCCTCTTCTAGAGCCTTTGCATCCTTTAAGCTCTGTTCAGCATTGCGCACAGCCTGTTTGGCAATTTCAACCTGTTGGTCAGCTTCTTGCAATGCATAGTAGTCTGTGGTCACGTCAAGACGCAAGATCTCAAGCTGGCGTTCGTATTCCAATTCGTTGATGCGCAACTGACGCTCCGCAGCAGCGATCGCCGCTGAGCGACCACCCGATGTATCCAAACTGTAGGTGACTTCGATCGTCCCTGACAGAGAACTACTGGTTGTGGATTGATTTTGTTGCCCCAACAGTGCTGCTAAAGAATTGGGATCACGGCGGCGATTGGATAGTTCTGCACTGGCTGAGTCAGTGTAGGACACTGTTCCATTGAGGTTAACGCTGGGGAGTTCAGCCGCTCTGGCTTCACGCACCGCTAGACGACTGCTCTGCACCTGAAGTTCTATAACCTGCAACGATCGACTATTGCGCCGTGCTAACTCTAGCGCCTGCGCTAGGGTTATGGGCTGTGTACCTATTAGGGTTACCTCCTCTGGTTTGGTAGGAAATTGCAGAGGATTGGCCACAGGATTAAGGTAATCTGGGGGTGGCGTGTAGGGACGGGTTGGGTCAGCAATAGGCACCGATGGCGTGGTAACAGTTGCAGGCCTAGTCTGTTCTAGAACCAGACCCGGCAAGG
>JANWZG010000265.1 GCA_025054735.1 Cyanobacteriota bacterium
AGTCATCGCCAGTGGCGAAGTGGGTAGCCAGTCACCGCCTGGGGTGCAACAAGCATTACGATCGCTACTAGGAGCCTATTGGGTATCGCCCCTAGCCCAACCCAGTCAACTCCAGCCAGTTGTCATTGGTGAGCAAACGGTCGTGCCTCGGCCACAACCCAGTCAGCCGTTCCTAGGGGGCATATTGATGCCTACGGGAACAACCAGTCGTGCAATCGCCGTCTGGCAGCCCCTCCCTGAAACTAGCCAGTCTCTAGCCAATTTCCCAACCCCATCGGCACTACCACCCTCTCCACCTAGTCAACTCGCCCCAAGCCCTGCTGTCGTTGCTACCGATCGCACCATCTACCTAGGTTGGCAATGGGGTAGTGCCGCTAACAGTTCTCCAGAGGTTGATCAACTCTGGCTAGCTACGGCATTAAACCGCTATAAACCTGCTGTGCAATCCTTGGAAACTCCGTCCGTGCCTTCATCACCTGCGCCCCAACCTGAGACGGCGAGTAACGCAGCAACCATTATCCAAACTGCCCAGGCTCCACAGGGTGAGACCACAACCTCGGTTACTCAAAGGTCTCCCCAGCCCAGCGCTGCTCCGTCTCCAGCAGCTAGCACCTCAAACCCCTCACCTGCTCAGGGTGACACTTTGCCGCCAGTAGCCTCGCCGGTTGCTACCCCTTCTCGTCCTCAGGCCATCAATGTGGATCCAGATGACACTACCCAAGAGTCACTGTTTCCACCCCCTCGCATGACTGTTACCTCTGCGCCCATTAGCCATGTGGAGGCCGTGAGAATGGGTCGAGAGCTTGAACTCTTAGCAGGTCGGGTTGAGAGTGCGTTGGTTTCTGCCTATTCAGTAGATACGCCGATCAATTTGCGTCTCCAGCCGCAGCAGCAGGTCTCTGAACCAGACATCACGGTTGCGGTGTCTGGAACCCTAGATGGACTAGCCAGCCGAGACAGAGCACAGGCAACTTCCCTATGGAATGGTGAAGCAATGCAAGCGGTTACTGAAGCTCGACAGTTTCTTAAAGTTTTTCCGAGGTTGGTGGCACGGCGCGACTACCGAAATGCTCGTCATCAATGGCTTCATCACCAGCAACGGCTCCTGCGAAACTATCCCCTTAATCAGCCCACCATACATCCAGAAATCCGTGCTATTTGGCTAGATCGGGGTACGCTGGTGCAGGCAGGTTCAGAAGCAGGGTTGACTGTAATCTTCGATCGGCTAGCGGCGGCTGGTATTAACACAGTATTTCTGGAAACCGTAAATGCCGGGTACCCAATTTTTCCTAGCCAAGTTGCCCCCCAGCAGAACCCACAGCTTCAAGGTTGGGATGCTCTAGGATCAGCCGTGAAGCTTGCTCACCAGCGAGGGATGCAACTTCATGCTTGGGTGTGGGTGTTTGCTGCGGGTAACGAACGTCACAACCAACTCCTGGGGTTGCCTGCTAATTATCCAGGCCCAGTCATTGCTGCTAATCCGAGCTGGGCTAACTATGATAACCAGGGCAAGCTAGCACCCCCAGGGCAACCAAAGCCCTTTTTGGATCCTGCCAATCCAGAAGTGCGCAATTATCTGCTGTCTCTGTTTAAGGAAATTGTTACCCGCTATCCGGTAGATGGGTTGCAGCTAGACTATATCCGCTATCCGTTCCAAAACCCAGCTAGAAATCTTACCTATGGCTATGGACAGGCATCTCGCCGGATTTTTAAGGAGCAAACGGGCATTGATCCCATCACACTATCACCGTTGGATCCGAAGTTAGATGCACCAGCTAGCTCTGCCGATCGTGCCCTGCGAGAGGAATTTCGAGCGTTGACTGGGGTAGACCCCACCAGCATTAACCCCAACGGCAGGAACCCAGTTGTGGTGACAACGGAGAATGCTCAAACTAAAGATAGTGGTACAAGAACTTTGACAGAGCGGGAACTGTGGCAACAGTGGTCAGCGTTTCGGGTTCGCCGTAACCGTGAACTTTGGAACCAATGGACAGATTTTCGCGTTGAGCAGGTGAGTAGTTTTGTGGCAGAGGTGGCGACAACCTTGCGACGATCGCGCCCCAGCCTGATCTTGTCAGCGGCTGTTTTTCCCCTGCCAGAACGAGTACGGCTGATTAAGATTCAGCAACAGTGGGAAGTCTGGGTACAGCGTGGCTATTTAGATCTACTAGTGCCGATGACCTATGCCACTAGCACCAATCGTTTTCAACAGTTGATGGAACCCCTGATGGAGTTGGGTAACACACGCGCTGTATTTGTGCTACCCGGAATCCGCCTATTAAATTTACCTGCTGCCCTTGCAGTAGACCAAATTCAAACCCTACGTGATTTACCCTTTGAAGGCTATGCTCTATTTGCTGCCCAAGACTTGAATGATGCTTACCACAGTCTATTTAGCCGCACTCAGGGGGTACTAGCTCGCTGTAGCGTTCAACAAATCACCTGTGATGAACTGACCTCTACACCGATATCCGCGTTACAGTCAGAACCTATTCTTTATCGCCAGCCATTTCAGGCAGCTCATGCCCGCTATCTGATCCTGAAACGAGAATGGAGCTTCTTGCTAGCCCAAGGCAAACTGCAAATTTCTGACAGCAATTTGCGAACCATGCGTATTCAGGCAGAAGTGCTAGAACGAAGTCTTAGTCGCCTAGCCAATAGTCCGTCTAGGCAAACTATTTTTCAGGCTACTCGCGAGCTACAGGCGTTTCAGCAAGACTTTCCCACTTGGATACAAGACCACGCTAAGGAGCACCCTTACCAGGCAAAGGTATGGGAAAACCGTCTCATCAGTATTGCTACGCTGTTACGCTATGGCGATCGCATCTTGCACCGCTCCCTTGACTAGCTCAATCAGTGGCTCTAGTGCCCTAGATAGTGCCCAATAGTGCCCATGGGAGTGAGATGCAGCCTTCCTAGGTGGCATATTTAGCGGCTAGCCAGAAACACTAGATGATTGTGCCATCTGGAATTACAGCATTCTTGAGCACAACGACGATGCCACTGCGAATGTAGAAGCCTTGGCTTTCCCGATCAGCTTCCTGGACATTATCCTTGGTGACAATTTGAACGTTTTGCCCAATGCAGGCATTTTTATCGATAATGGCACGACGGATGATCGTGTTGGCCCCAATCCCGACTGGAATTTTACCCGTAGTTTCTGCTGTTTGTCGCTCAGCATAGGGTTGATAAAAGTCAGCCCCCATAATCAGGGTGTCTTCAATCGTACAGCCAGATTCTATCCGAGTTCTCACCCCTAGAACAGAGTGGTGAATGCGACAGCTTTTCAAAATGGAGCCATCGCCAATGATGGACTCTGTAATTTGACAATCAAGTAACTTGCTCGGTGGCAAATATCGTGACCGAGTATAGATTGGCGCTTCTTCGTTGTAGAAGCTAAAGGGAGGATGGGGCTGTTGAGTCAAGGCTAGGTTTGCTTCATAGAAGGCTGCGATCGTCCCAATGTCTTCCCAATATCCATCAAACAAATAGGCTTGAACATTGTGGGTTGCTGCTGCATTGGGGATAATTTCCTTACCAAAATCCGTTTGCTCTGGAGATTCTTGCAGCAAATTGATCAGCACTTTCTTGGTAAAGACATAGATACCCATGGAAGCAATAAATGGTTTCTCCTTAGCTTTTTCTGGCGTTAGGCCCAAGATAGTGGTATCCACCCTCATAGCTTCTAGAGCCTCGCCCTTGGGCTTTTCACTGAAGCTAGTGACACGGCCAGACTGATCAATTTTCATCAGGCCAAAATCAGAGGCACGCTTATAGTCCACTGGAATCACGGACAAGGTGATATCCGCATTTGTTTCTCGATGACGTCTCACAAAATCGCCATAATCCATGCGATACAGATGATCCCCAGAGAGAATCAGGTACTCATCTACGTCCCATTCCTGAAATAACCATAGGTATTGGCGCACCGCATCAGCAGTTCCCTGAAACCAATGGGGATTTTCTGGTGTCTGCTGGGCAGCTAACACTTCGACAAATCCTTCGGTAATTCCAGAAAAGCTATAGGTTCGACTAATATGTCGGTTTAGGGATGCTGAATTGAACTGTGTCAATATGTAAATTTTGAGAATATCCGAATTGATGCAGTTGCTGACAGGAATATCAATCAAGCGATATTTTCCTGCTAAGGGCACAGCTGGCTTTGCCCGCAGTTTGGTCAAGGGATAGAGACGGGTGCCCGCCCCTCCGCCAAGAATAATGCCAAGAACTCGTTTCACTGCAAACCCTCAATTAACCTTGCACGGCCTAACTTAAGCATTGGAGCCACAACTTTTCAGCCATGACATCCGCAACAATCTTAGAATTAGTACCGCCTTCCAACTACAGTGTCTGACTGAGTGGCAAAGTTGGCAAGGGGATCACTAAAAAAAATCACAGACTTTCTAAGTAACTGAGTAAATCTGCCATATCCTGCGAGTCGGGCTGAAACTGCGGCATGGGTGGCGTTTTCCCGCTGATAACTTGATGGATTAGCCCCACTTTGGATTTGCGAGCGCGCACGCCCAACAAGCTAGGCCCTACCATGCCATCCGCTTGCATTCCATGGCAGCCTGCACAGTTGAGTTGAAAAATAGCATGACCACGCTGAGGATCACCCTGTAGCAGCAGTACACTGCTAACATAGGGATCCGATGCTTGCCAGTAGCGAATCCCGAAGATTACACACAGCACAATCAGCGCAACCATAAGGATGGCCACACTAACACTCTGCACCATTGTTTCAGGTTTCACAGTTGAGTCCTGCAAGGGATAACAATACGATCAGAAATGTACATATAACTTTACTCGTTTTTAACGATAACGCAAAAATTGAGTTCAGTAATGGTTGCACTTCCTAGAGTTGGTATTTTTATGCTCTGGAGGGTTAGGTGGCAAGGGGAGACAGATTAAACCACCAGATATTTCTTCATCACAAGCCTTGATGGATGTGTAAGCTCTCACGATGAAGCCTCTCTAGGGAAAACTGCTCAGCGATTATGCAACCCTATGAGTTATGTGAATGAGTTGTGTGAGCTGTTGTCTGAGCTTTTTTGAGAGTTTCAAAGCGCTTGTCAGCCTCTCGGAGGCGGTTGCTCAAAACACGACACATGTGCAACAACAGTTCAGGGCGTTGAGCTATCAGGCTTTCAAAGTCATTTCTGCCTAACGTTAGCAAGGTGCAGTCTGTATCAGCAATTGCCGTAGCAGAGCGGGGGGCATCGTTCAAAAGGGCCATATCACCAAAATATTCCCCTGGCTTTAACAGAGCCAGGTGTTGTTGCGTTAGTTGCTTAAGGATGCGTACTTGTCCTTGATACACAATGTAAAGCGTGTCTTCATAACTGCCTTCGTGAAAAATTACTTCCCCAGCCAGAAAATCTTGATGGTTCAGCATTTGATCCACCAACAGTAAATCGTCTAGAGAGAGTGTGTTTAGTAGGGCAACTGTCTTGAGGAAGAGAATGCGATTCACAAATAGCTCCTGGTGATGACGTTGAGCAGGGGGTAGGGTCATGTAATGGGCAACCATTTGCAGCCATAGCTCTAGATC
>JANWZG010000266.1 GCA_025054735.1 Cyanobacteriota bacterium
TTTACTGACTCCCAAAACTTCATAGTAGTCTTTAAAACCAGTGGTAGCCATGGACACCTCTACAGTAAGTACAAGTGGTGTATCGGGCAGTTTAAGGAGCAGGTTGCCTCAATCTCAGTCTCTAGTCAGCTTTGCGTTTAGAAAAGATGCCGTTGTCATCGCGATCGAATAACTGCTTAATCCGCTCCCAAGCTTTTACTAGGGCATTGGCTTTTTCTGGAGATTCACTGAGGGACTGATTGTAGGTTTCCACAAAGGTTCGCTGGGCTTCTTCTGACAAGTCTGCTTTGATCTCCGGTGAAATTTGGTCGCTGCTGGTCAATTCACCGTCTGGTTCACGGGGAAGCTGCATGTCCGTGGTAGCGACCTCTTCGCCGCCAGCGCTTTGCAAGAGCAAGAAGATTTCACCTGACTTTTCTTGCGGCACTTCCACCACCAGTAAAAACTCACCCGCCTGTACCCGTGTTTGATAAATTGCCGCTTTATCCTGAGGCATCCCCAGTGAGATGAGGGCAGATCCTAACCCTGCCCCCAGTGCCCCATAGAGAGCACCGCTAGTTGCACCTAGTAAGGCTGCCCCAAGTGGCCCTGCGGCCACAACTGCCCCTAGAAAAGGCACAAATAGCACACCAACCCCGGTAACCAAGCTCAGCACAGAGCCAAACAGAGAGCCATATAGGGCACCGCTAGCTAACCCATCGAGAATCACATCTTTTTTGGTTAAAAACCCAGTAATGCGGGCTTCTGATTGGAAGTTGCGGCCAATGATAGAAATGCGCTCTTTGGGAACGCCACGATTTAGTAAACGCTGGATTGCATCTTGTAATTTTTTCTCCTCTTTGAACGCAGCAGAAACGCATTTTTCCGGAGGTTTGGCGAAGGCTGAAGTCATGGTGATTACCCCTCAGTTACCTAAATCAAGTGTGTTTAGATTAATAGTCTGGACAGTTTGGTGCGTAGTAAACGCGCGAGCCAGTTAGGATGTTCGTAGTGAGGACTTAAGTCCTCACTACAAGCTTTAGGTGCAGTTACGCCCTAGCGTTCCCGCAGATTACTATCATCGATTGCCTGAATCAAGTGTGTTCAGATTAATAGTTTGGACAGTTTGATGCGTAGCAAGCGCGAGCCAGTTAGGATGTTCGTAGTGAGGACTTAAGTCCTCACTACAAGCTTTAGGTGCAATTATGTCCTAGCGTTCCTGCGGGTCACTATTATCGATACTACAGTGCTGAAGCATTCATTACAAGTTTGATGATCAGCATCGTATATCGCTACTTGTGCTCCACAAAGTCGGCATCAATCACATCGCCACCTTGACTACCTGGGGAATTGTTGCTGCCTGTGCTGCTATTTGTCTGGGCATAGACAGCGCTGCCGATTTGCATGAGTGCTTGCTGAATGTCACTAGTGAGGGATTTCATGCGATCGTAGTTTTCTCGGTCTATAGCTGCTCGCAGGTCTTTAATCATCCCTTCTAGGCGAGTTTTGTCAGCAGCAGGAACTTTGTCGCCCAGGTCTTTGAGTTGCTTTTCGGCCTGATAGGCAACAGAGTCAGCATTGTTCTTGGTGTCGATTTGTTCGCGACGGCGGCGATCAGCTTCAGCATTACGCTCAGCTTCCTTCACCATACGCTCAACCTCTGATTGATCGAGGGTAGATGCGCCTGTGATTGTGATTGATTGCTGTTTACCGCTGGCTTTGTCTTTAGCAGAGACAGAGAGAATGCCGTTCGCATCAATGTCAAAGGTGACTTCGATTTGCGGAATACCGCGCGGTGCGGGAGGAATGCCATCGAGTTTGAAGGTGCCCAGGCTCTTGTTGTCGGCAGCCATCTCCCGTTCACCTTGCAACACATGGATTTCCACACTGGTTTGGCCGTCAGCAGCAGTGGAAAAGATTTCAGACTTTTTCACTGGAATGGTAGTGTTGCGGGGGATGATCTTAGTCATCACGCCACCCAAGGTTTCCACACCTAACGATAGCGGTGTCACATCCAACAGCAACACATCTTTAACATCACCTGCCAGCACACCCGCTTGAATGGCAGCTCCTACGGCCACCACTTCATCCGGGTTCACACCCTGACAGGGGTCTTTGCCTGTGATTTGCCGCACCAGTTGTTGCACAGCAGGAATGCGGGTTGAACCACCAACGAGGACAACCTCATCAATGTCAGCAGCAGTGAGTTTGGCATCCCGGAGGGCCTGATCCACGGGTTTGCGGCAGCGATCGAGTAAATCGCTACACAATTGCTCAAACTGCCCTCTGGTTAGAGTCATATCCAGATGCTTCGGCCCATCTTGAGTAGCCGTAATGAAGGGCAAGTTGATATGCGTTTGGGTTGCGCTTGACAGTTCAATCTTGGCTTTTTCAGCCGCTTCCGTCAGGCGTTGCAGGGCTTGCCTGTCTTTGCGCAGATCGATACCCTCATTGCGCTGAAATTCGGTAGCTAGCCAATCCACGATTTTTTTGTCAAAGTCATCCCCACCCAAGTGAGTATCGCCACTGGTGGCTTTGACCTCGAACACGCCATCCCCAACTTCCAGGATGGAAACATCAAACGTGCCACCACCCAAGTCAAATACTAGGATGGTTTCATTATTTTTCTTGTCCAAACCATAGGCTAGGGCTGCTGCCGTCGGTTCGTTGATAATGCGCAGCACTTCAATGCCTGCAATTTTACCTGCGTCTTTTGTGGCTTGCCGCTGCGAGTCATTGAAGTAGGCAGGAACGGTGATTACCGCTTGCTTCACTGGTTCACCCAGATACTTACTAGCATCATCCACGAGTTTGCGCAGTACCTCAGCAGATATTTCCTCTGGCGCAAACTGCTTCTTCTGCATTGGACAATCTAGTTTGACGTTGCCCTTGCCGTCACGCAGTACCTTGTAGGACACTTGCGTTGATTCACCTGTCACTTCGTCGTACTTGCGGCCAATAAATCGCTTGACCGAGTAGAAAGTATTTTCCGGGTTCATGACCGCTTGCCGTTTGGCAATTTGCCCCACCAGCTTATCCCCAGTCTTGGTAAAGGCAACAACTGATGGCGTGGTGCGGTTACCTTCAGCATTGGCAATCACAACGGGCTGCCCGCCTTCCATTACCGCCACGCAGGAGTTTGTTGTTCCTAGGTCAATCCCTACTACTTTTGCCATCGACAGCATCCTCCCTTGTTCAAAGTCTTAAACTGTTTGCAGTGCTACCAGCGGGGGACTTGAAGCATTTGACCGTATACGTTTCAACCTGATGCTACTGGGCACTGAACGACGGGCATGAGATGGCGAAACCTCCTTGACCCATCATTACAGTTGCGGTTAGCCCCCTCGCAGCCAGCTTTCTCCAGGTATCGAATTCTGTAGCTGACTGAACGCTTTACTCACTGCCAAAGCCCAGTCGATACTCAGAGAGTCTTACTAGAACAAGTGTAGAACCTAGTTCAGATTCAAGGGGATCGGTTTTCCAGAGGAGAGAAGTGCTTGTTTCCGACCCTATTCTGTCTTGAGCGTGCTAGTAGCGCCGCTCTTGGGGTTGAAAGCGGGTGATGGTGACGGGGCGATCGCCGATGTCAATGCCAGAGGGGGAATAGTAGGCCATAGTGTGTTTGAGAAAGTTAGTGTCGTCGCGATCAGGATAGTCTTCACGGTAGTGGGCACCCCGACTTTCTCGGCGGTGTAGGGCCGAGGTCAGAATCACCTCTGCCACAACCAATAAGCTGCGGAGTTCCAGGGCTTCAACTAACTCGGTGTTCCAGCAAGTACCTTTGTCGTCTAAATAGATTTGGTGGTAGCGGTCTCGAATCTCGTGCAGGCGGTGCAAGCCCTCGGCCATCAGGTCTGCTGTGCGGAACACTCCACAATAGTCTGTCATGCAGTCTTGTAGGGTTTGTCGCACTTGAGCAATGCGATAGGGGCCAGTCTGATCAAGTAGAGCCTGAAGTTGATGGCGGCTGCTAGTCAGGTAGGTTTGGGCATCTAGGTCAGGGAGCTTGCGAGATGGCAGGTAGCGGACGATCGCAGCCCCAGTTCGTCGTCCATATACCACACATTCCAGCAGCGAGTTGCTACCCAAACGATTTGCCCCATGAACCGATACACAGGCAGCTTCCCCAGCGGCAAACAGTCCATCTATTAGCCCTGTGGCACTGGCTCGCACCTGTCCATCAGTAGTAGTGGGAATGCCACCCATGGAGTAATGGACGGTAGGACGCACAGGCAGCGGCTGATGAATGGCATCAATCCCCAACAGGCGATGGGCTTCTTCCCAACAGAAGGGCACCCGACTCATGATTTTCTCGGCACCCATATGGCGTAAATCTAGGTAGACGAATGGCCCACCAGCACTGCCATCAGGGTGAATACCTCGTCCAGCGCGGATCTCGCGAGCGATCGCCCGCGAAGTAATATCTCGCGGTGCTAACTCCATGCGACTAGGAGCGTAGGTGGCCATAAAGCGATCGCCCTCACTGTTGATTAGATAAGCACCTTCACCCCGGACTGCCTCAGAGATCAACACCCCCACAGGATAGAGTCCCGTAGGGTGAAACTGAACAAATTCCATATCTTCTAAGGGAATGCCAGCCAATGCTGCCATTGCTAGCCCATCCCCCGTAGAGGCAAAGTCATTAGATGTAGTGTTATAGACTCGTCCATAGCCACCAGTTGCGATCATCACTGCTTTGGCCCGCATCACCTGGAGTTCGCTGTCCAGTAGATGCATCATAACCACACCCTTAGCTTGGCCGTCTTCCACAATCAACCGCAGCACGTACCACTCGTCATAAATGGTGACCCCATACCGCCGGAGGTTCATCACTAACTCATGGAGAATGGCATGGCCAGTTTTGTCAGCAGCGTAGCAAGTGCGGCGATGGGAGTGACCTCCAAAGGCGCGCTGGGCAATGCGTCCATCAGCCTGTCGAGAAAATAACACTCCCATGTGTTCTAGGTCAATCACGACTTCAGGTGCTTCTCTCGTGAGAATCTCCACAGCATCCTGATCGGCTAAGTAGTCTGAACCCTTGACTGTATCGAAGGCGTGAGCTTCCCAGGTGTCGTCACTGTCTAGGTTTTTGAGGGTGGCGGCAATGCCACCTTGGGCAGCAACGGAATGGGAGCGAATGGGGTGGGTTTTGGCAATAAGGGCCACCGATCGCCCAGGGTCTGTTTTGGCAATTTCTAGAGCAGCACGGCATCCAGCCAGGCCACCCCCAACAATCAATACGTCGTAGTCAAGCATAGGTGCTTAGCAATGTAGGTAGCATGGCAGTAAAGGTATCACTCTTGGAAGGGTAAACGGGAGGTGTTAAGCAAGACTACACTATTCACAGCCCTTTAGCATTGAGCCTGTTATCTATGACTAGCCAGCGCCCGTACACAGTTGTCTTGATTGTGCCTACTGGCATTGGGGCGACGATCGGCGGCTACGCTGGCGATGCCCTGCCCGTTGCCCGTGGCATGGCCCAAGTTGCTGACTGCCTAATTACCCACCCTAATGTCCTCAATGGTGCACAGATGTATTGGT
>JANWZG010000267.1 GCA_025054735.1 Cyanobacteriota bacterium
ATCCCTCTGGGCGACCACTAGCATTAAATGGTACAAATACAAGTTTGTAACCTGTGCCCCGATCGCGGTTCCACGATCCTCGAAAAGCCACAAAAGCACCATTGTGATAGCGCTGAGGGAACGTTTTACCTGTGTAGAATTTCAGTCCTAGGGCAGCCGAGTGTGCCTGAAATAATACATCAGGGGTTTTGGTTTTAGCCACTAGGTCAGGACGTTTGCTGCGACCACCCCTAGTTTGGCGGGGTTCTATCAAGTTAGGAGCCAAGTAGGCATAAGGCCAACCATAGAACTCACCTGCACGAATGCGAGTAAAGTAGTCTGGCACAAGGTCGTCACCCATGCCATCCCGCTCGTTGACTGTCGTATAGAGTTCCTTAGTGACAGGATGAAGGTCTAACCCTACAGGGTTGCGCAATCCATAGGCAAAGGTTCGACGATCGCTGCCATCTAAATTCATCACCTGCACGGATGCTCTAGGCAGGTCTTCCTCGTCGATGTTAGACGCAGAGCCAATAGACACAAACAGTTTTTTGCCATCTCCAGACACAATCACATTGCGTGTCCAGTGTTGACGATAACCGCCAGGAGTTAACTTCGTGATTTGCTCACCCTTGCCGATCAATTGTTCTTGACCCCGTTGATAGGGATAGCGCCGCACTTCACTAGTGTTACCAAGATAAAAGGCACCATCTGTAAAAGCCATGCCAAAGGGAATATTCAGCCCATTAGCTTCCGTAGCAAAGGGTTTGATCACATCAGCCACACCGTCGCCGTTGGTATCTCGCAACAGACGGATTCGGTTCTGTCGGGTTTCGGTCACCAATACGTCACCAGTAGGAGTGAGGGCTAGCCAGCGGGGTGCGTCTAGCTTATCAGCAAAGACATTGACACGAAAGCCAGAGGGCACATTCAATACAGGCTTAGCGGGGATGGGCACCACCTGAGGAGGCTTGCTGGCACTTTCACTGGCAAAGGGCTGAGGTAAATCTTGCAGGGTAATGCGAATAGGTCTAGGCGTTAGGGGCTGAGTAGCGATCGTTGCTTGAGCCATCAATGCAGGAGAAGCCGCCGTAGGAGAGACCACCACCGAGGGAGAAGCAAGGGGACGATCAGGTTGGGAGCGCATTGCTCCACAGGCTGCCACCGTTACCAGCAGCAATCCTGGAACCAGGACAGTTAGACGACTCATAGCATTCCATGCTGATACAACTATCCCTATTAAAGCGAACGGACAGAAAATCCAGGGGAAAGATCCTGAAGTCATGAGAGGTGGATCAACTCCCTTAGCTCCTGCCTAAATCTGGTGACTGGTATTAAAACCACGGGGAGCCTGCCACAAGGTGACAGACTCCCCGTGGGGAAACTGGAATCGCTAGCAGGTTAATTGCCAGCCTAGAGGAAGCTAGTAACGTTTTGTAGGATACCAGACTTGAAAATGATCACCAGCAGATAGGCAAATACTGCTCCACCAATACCGCCGACCATAAAGCCAGAAGCAAACTCACTCCAGCCCTCTTTGGTGCTCAGTTCCTCAGGAGGATTGGGCGCGGTCACTGTGGCAACAGGCTTTTTCACCCCAGTGCTAGAGTAAACGGACAGACACAACGTTAAGATGACTACCAAGACGATCGCCTCTACTAAGCCAACTACATCAGCAATGCTAGAATTGCGGAATTGACTAGTATAGGCAAAGGGGCCAAACAACAAATAGCCATGAGCCATGCCAATTTCAAGGCCACGGCGCTGAGCCGACAACCCAGCTCGGTAAGCAGGCAAGTTATTAATCAGCGCTTTGGTGAAACCAGAGGAATTTAGCGGTGTTGCCAAATTGCCAATCTGAGGGTCACCTGCAGGACCAACAACATCCATAGTCATGTGAAACTATCTCCAATCGATTTAAAAATACAGGGATGTCAATAGAAATTGAGAGTCTAGATGCCGCTGGGGTCTTCCCGTTCAATGTAGATGAACAATAATGCCATCGTTACTGCCGGAAACACCCAACCAACAATAGGGACAAAAATGGATGGCAAGTAAGAGGCTGCCATTGCTAAGTATGAAGCTGTCATAGAGAGCAATTACCTAAAGTTTGCAGGGTTAATACCAAACGACTCTACTGCGAATCGGTGAGACAGCTTGCAGATGGTAAAAAAATGTAATAAAGCTTAAGTTTGGTGACAACAATCATCAGCTCATGATCTAGATACTATTTAGGCCTGTGGATGTTAGGGTTTGTGTCTTGACTCAACCTATATGATTCAGAGATTGCACTGAACCTTTCCATTAGGGTTACACCGAACCTGTTCATTAGGAATAATAAAGCCCTATAATTCGGCATTCTTGCACTATCACATAGGTACACCTATATAGAGATACACCTCTATAGATACACCTCAACCTTTGCATGTAGCTCATCTACAGGAATTTGAACCTTTCCCCTTGGGCTAAGTGTTTAACCATGTTCCAGGAACCGGCCATTCGCCAATACCTGCTAACCCGGTCAAGCTGTCAGGGCGATTACGAGGTCAGGGATAGATGTCGCAGTAGGGCTGTTTAAGGTCACGTTAGACGACCTCTTCATTGGCTCCAATTGGTTCCAATAACTCTATGGGTGGCACTATAACTAAAGCAGGTAGTGGCGCGATCGGGGCTGCCACTTATTTCACTGTAGAGGATCGTCTATGAATTCCAGTCGAGCTACTATGAACTGCTCCTTGAGCACGATTGTTGTGGGCACAGTGAAAGGCCCTGGCGAGGACAGCAACCAGTATGTGTTCATTACAGCAGACAACCGCTACGTTAAAGTCGGTGAGTTTGTCTACTACGAAGTGCAAGAGACAACAGTGCCCCTGCCAATTTTGGGCAAGATTTCTGCCCGTCGCCTCATTGACCATCTGCCCGATCGCATCTTTGCCGACACTGAAATCAGCCCAGAGACGATCGCTGCCCTCGTGGGGTTTGCCCATCCCAACCCAGAAATCTATGAAGTCACTGTGGAAGTAGTGGGCTATTTTGACAACGCCCTGGGATTCATGAACCCCCGCCGCACACCCGACCCTGGTGCCAAGGTGTACCTAGCGACGGATGACATGCTGAGACAAGTCTTAAATCGGCGACAACCTGGAGACATTGGTTCGGCGCATATTGGTGCCCTGTTACTGCGGGAAGCTGATGCTGTACCAATCGCCTTGGATGTCAAGGAGCTAGTGAGTACCCACATGGCAATTTTAGCCGGAACCGGATCGGGAAAATCTTACACAGCCGGGGTGTTGGTAGAAGAGTTAATGCGCCCCTATAACCGGGCAGCAGTGCTGATTTTTGACCCCCATGGGGAATACAACACCCTAGAGGATATGCGTGGACATCCAGCTTTTCGGGGAGATGATGGCTATGCACCTCAAGTCAACGTGCTGACTCCTAATGATATCCGCATCCGCATGTCATCCTTGGACTTTTACGATGTCGTGATGTTGTTGCCAGATATGAGCGATCGTCAGCAGTCCATTCTTAGCAAAGCCTTTGGACTGGTGAAGCAACACCGCAGCGGCAACCGTTGGGATGCTACAGACCTAATCGCTGCTGTATACGAAGTGGATACCCAGGTAGACGAGGAGGGCAACGAAAAAACAGGCTCTTCAGCACCCGCGTTGGCCTGGAAACTGGATAGATTGGTGCGATCGCCCTACTTTCATCAGTCTCAACACTTGGCTCCCCGTAATTTGTTTGCCCCTGGACAAGTGACCGTCTTGCAGATGAATGAGATTAGCCAAGAAGAACAGCAAGTTATCTGTGCTGCCATTCTGCGGCAAGCCAACCAAGCTCGCATGAACACCCAAAAAGAGCTAGTAACCCCAGAGGACGAAAGCTACTTGCCCTATCCTGTCTTCATTTTGTTAGAAGAAGCTCATCGCTTTGCCCCTGCCCATGAGCCATCCCGTTGCAAACAAGTGTTACGGACGATTCTCAGTGAGGGGCGCAAGTTTGGGCTAGGGGTAGGGCTAATTACCCAGCGTCCCGGCAAGTTAGACTCAGACGTGTTGTCCCAATGTATGAGTCAGTTCATTATGCGGATTGTGAATCCTGTAGACCAGGACAGCCTTAAGTACGGTGTAGAGGCAGCAGGGCGCGACCTCTTGCGAGAGCTACCCGCCCTAACGAAAGGTCAACTCATTATTGCCGGAGCTTGTGTGAACACGCCAGTGTTATGCAAAGTGCGGACAAGGCTTACACGCCATGGGGGTGATACCTTAGATGCACCAATGCTTTGGCAGCAGTATTTTCAACCCCATCGTCAACAGCAGCGCCATGCTGAGGCGGCACCACTAGCAGCCAGGCAGCAACCGAAAACCTTCCGCGGAGTTAGTATTGAGTAAGCAATTGGGTAAAGTCTTATGAAAACAGCATATATTTGGATTGGTGGTGGTGTTGTGCTAGCGGTGATTGCAGGCGCTACGATCGCATCCTTGACGCGCAATCCATCTACGTCAGTTACGAATCCTAGTTCTCCGTCCCCAACAACTGAAGCTGTCTCGCCAACCGTTGTTGCTAATCCCACTGGGGATCCTAACGCTAATCCCACTGGGGATCCTAGCTCTGTAGCTTCACCAGTACCGTCACCAATCGAACAGACCTCTGACCCTACCTTAGGCAGTTCTCCGGTAGCGATCGCCCCCCAAACTACAGGCACTAGCAACCCCATTCAGATAGTATCTTGCAAGATTACAACCGTCACGGTATCTGACCCCGACCCACCCCTTAACCTGCGCTCTACCCCAGAAGTTAAGCCTGATAATATTGTGGGCAAGCTCAATAACGGCACAGTGTTGCAGGTTAAAACAGAGCGCGATGGCTGGTTTCAAGTATCGGTAGCAGAAGGTGGTGCTGCAACGGGGTGGGTATCAAAGCAGCGAACTGACCATAGCTGTAATCAAAAGGTTGCTAGCATTACTCTGAAACCGGGTAGTGTTCCTGTTGCCATTAGCGATCGGTTTGTGGGTAGTGGCACCCATGAATATCAACTGACTGCGAAGAAAGGCCAAACGATGGTATTGACGGTAAAGTCTGGCCCTGCTCCTTACCTGCTTGACCCTAATGGCAAGCTGATTGCTGGAGATGGTCAAGGTGGCGGCATTACTAGCAGTTGGTCGGGGGCACTGCCTGCTGATGGTCGATATACGATCGCCTTTGACTCCAACTTCCGGGGCTATGCTTATAGCATCTCCGTGCAACTGAAATAGGTAGCAGCATTTGCTAGCATCCTCATCCCAGCCTACACATCCCTATGCCATCTCTGGGTCAATTCCTTGGGCACGCAGCAGTTCAGCAAGACGATCAGCCCTTTGTCGTTCCTGCTCAGCCCTTTGTCGTTCCTGCTCGGCCTTTTGTCGTTCCTGTTCAACCAGTTCTACTGCCCAAGGTAGCAACTCACCATCCGCATCCCACCAGCGCAACCAGTAGCCATCTCGTTCTTCCTTTTTGCCCCGCCATG
>JANWZG010000268.1 GCA_025054735.1 Cyanobacteriota bacterium
TTAGGTAAGCAGATTGAAGCCATCATTGAAGATGGCAACTCTGATTGGCCCACCTTTAACGAAAAGGCTAAGAAGCTGATTGATCAGGACAAGGTAGTTACGATCTTCGGTTGTTGGACATCCGCTAGCCGTAAAGCTGTGAAGGATACCTTTGAGTCGAAGAAGCACATGCTTTGGTACCCTGTGCAGTATGAGGGTCAAGAATGTTCTCAGAACATCTTCTATACTGGAGCAGCGCCTAATCAACAGATTGAGCCATCTGTGGACTGGCTGCTAGAGCAGTACAAGGGTAAGCCCTTTTTCTTGGTCGGGTCTGACTATGTATTCCCTCGGACTGCCAATACCATCATCAAGGCACAGCTAGCTGCAAAAGGCGGCAAGGTAGTAGGTGAAGATTACATTCCTCTGGGTGGCACAGAAGTTACCCCAATTATTTCTAAAATCAAGTCAGCAATGCCTGATGGCGGCGTAATTTACAACAGCTTGAACGGTGATAGCAACGTAGCCTTCTTTAAGCAGTTGCAAGGTGCTGGCCTCGGCCCTGATAAGTATCCATCTATGTCAGTGTCTATTGCTGAAGAAGAGGTGAAGGCGATCGGTGTGGAATATCTCAAAGGGCACTTTGCAGCCTGGAACTACTTCCAGACGGTTGACACACCAGAGAGTAAAAAGTTCGTTGAAGCGTTTAAGGCTAAGTATGGAGCCGATCGCGTAGTCAACGACCCCATGGAAGCAGCCTACATTGCTGTATATTTGTGGAAACAGGCAGTAGAAAAGGCTGGCACTGCCGATGACTTAGAAAAAGTCCGCAAGGCAGCCTACGGCTTGACCTTTGATGCTCCTGAAGGCAAAGTCACCATGAATCCTAACCATCACATTTCCAAGACGGTGCGCATTGGTAAGGTGCGGGATGATGGACTGTTTGACATCGTGTTTGCCACCAAGGAACCAGTAGCTCCCATACCTTGGAACCAGTATGTTCCTGAGACTAAAGGCTTTGCCTGTGACTGGTCAGACCCAGCTAAAGGTGGCAAGTACAAGGTTTAGTCTCAAGATTTAACCTATGGGGAACAGGCATAGCAGTGGTCAAATGGCTAGCTCATCTGTCCACTGCTATTGCAAGGCTAGCTAGGTTCATGTCGCAGCAGCACTGAAGCAAAGTATCCACTACGATTACCGCAGGCTGCTTTGGTTACGTTTGCTGGATTTACGCTAGAGGAGAACAGCGTTGACGCAGTTACTAGAATCAATTTTTGGTGGCCTGAGTATTGGCTCGGTGCTGTTGATAGCGGCACTGGGACTGGCGATCGTGTTTGGCCTCATGGGTGTGATTAACATGGCCCATGGAGAGTTGATGATGCTGGGTGCCTACACTACCTTTGTGGTGCAGAATCTCTGCAAGAAAACTCCCTTTGAGGATGCTTATATTTTCTTTGCACTGATTGCGGCCTTCGTGGTCACAGCGTCATTAGGGTTGCTTCTAGAACGAGGGGTTGTGCGCCATCTCTATGGCAGACCACTAGAAACTCTGTTGGCAACGTGGGGTGTGAGTCTAGTCCTACAACAGTTTGTGCGATCAGTCAGTCTTCAATTCACGATTGGACTATTGCTGTTCTGTTTGCTGTTCTTTGGTGCATTGTTCTGGCTAGGGAAGCGCCAAGACTTTCAGCGGATTCGAAGGTGGGCGATTGGGATCATGCTACCGCTATCGGCTGCCATTACCCTAGTGGTTGCCAATGTGCTTGGGCAGACCTATAAGCTGGCAGTGACCAAACCTTGGTTTGGCACTCAAGGGGTAGATGTTACTGCCCCTAAGTGGTTGCGAGGTGGCATCGAACTGGTAAAAGGCTATCAGTTGCCCTACACTCGGTTATTTATCATTGTGTTAACAATCGCTTGCACCGTGGGAATTTACTGGTTCCTCAACAATACTATTTGGGGACTGCGAATTCGTGCCGTTACCCAAAATCGCAATATGAGTGCTTGTCTAGGCATTCCTACCGCCACTGTGGATGCACTAACGTTTGCGATCGGCTCTGGCTTAGCAGGCATTGCTGGTTGCGCCATCAGTTTGTTGGGATCAGTAAGTTCTAACGTAGGGCAGGCTTACATTGTGGATGCTTTCATGGTGGTTGTGGTTGGTGGTGTAGGCAAATTGGTGGGCAGTATCGTCGCTGCCCTTAGCATTGGCATCATCAATTATGTAATCAGTTCCAATGCCCTAGGGCCGTTAGTAGCCTTTAGCCCACCCCTGAAGGGATTTTTTGAATTTTTCGCTACAGGGCCTATGGCCAAGGTCGTGGTGTTTACGATGATTGTGTTCTTTCTGCAGATTCGCCCTGCTGGTCTATTTCCCCAAAAGGGACGCACAGTGGATGCTTAGGGAAGTGGGTAGTTGCCGACTCGCAACCCGTTCTCAAGCAAACAGCCCTAATCTAGCTGAAGTCTAGCTGAGGCGCTCTAGCCATGAATCTACTTCAATCAACAGCAGCTTGCCCAGATGTAGTAACTGGCGTAGATGTCCTAGCCCCAAGTTGCTAGGTACTGTTTGTAGGGTAACTCCTGGTGGCGGTTCGGTTATGCCGGCTAACTGTAATGCCTGCCGTTGGAGGTAGCCCAGACACAGGGGGGCAATTTGGGTATGGAAGCGGTAATAGTAAACTTCTTGGGCTTGATCAAGGCAAAGTGACAACCCAAGGCGTTGACCAATTTGGATTAGGCGCTCAACTTGGGTGACCAGAGGTTCTACGATCCCTGGCTCAAACCCATAGAGCAGGCTCCAGAGAGAACGCAAAATCTGCTGTTGCAGTATGCGAGGTGCTTGGGGCAACTTTAAGGTACACCGCAGTTGGGCAGCTTCTACTGCGATCGCCAACAACTCGTCTAGGGTGCTCTGAAGAGATTCCTGTCCTAGGGTGCAGTTATGTCCATCCTGATCTAGCGATCGTAGGCACATGGCTGCTCGATGGCTCAAGGCAATTTCAGCCGCTACTTGCAGTTCTTGGGGCACCTGCCACCCATCTCGATGGAATGCCATCAGCACACCATAGTTGTCTCGATAAACTTGGGTGTAGAGTTGGTCAAGCCGCATAAGTGTATCTTGACTCAACAGCCGAATAATTCGATGACGCTCCTCAGGCAGTAAATCTTTTAAGCTATAGTATTGATTGCCACAGTAACGATTGATTGTCAGAATCACTTCAGCAGCACTGGCTTGTGCCAGAGAGCCAAACAAATCTGTTTTGAAATTGCTGTAGTCTATGCGTCCTGTAAAGGGTTGAACACAGCAGTGAAAATCCCAACCCCCTAGGTGCAATACTGCAAACACCAAATGATGACGCTCCCAAGTGATTGTAGAGGTGACCTGCAAATGTCCTACTGCTAGCGCTAGGGCACCCATACGCTGATACTGATAGTCGAGTTGCCGCACATTGTAACAAAAGAGACGGATCAGTGGATGCTCTAGGGTGGGAGCTGGGAGGTTAGTCTCACAGGCGATCGGCTCATACCAGTTTGTGTCTGATCGACTTGACTCACCCTTGAACAATGAGCTGATGGCATATTGGGCTACTACCTGGGCTACTGTCACTTGGGCAGATTTAACCTGTTGATGATAGACAACACCCCCATGACCAAACTCAGGAATGTTGCTAGGGGCCTCTGCTAACCGCTGGACAAACTCTGCCTCTAGCTGCAAGCCGGTCACTTCACCTGCTAGTTCTAGGGCGCGAGCTGCATACCGAAGAATTTGTACCCCTTCCAAGCGAGACAACTCTTCAAAAAACCAACCGCAACTGGTATACATCAGCAGAGCATGGCGCTGCATTTCTAGCAACCGCATCGCATCGACAACTTCTGCCTCACTCAACCTGTGGGTGGCATGACTAGCCAAAAACTGCTCGATGGTCTCTGGTCGTCGATCAAGGATAACCTGAATGTAAGCATCTCTGGCTTGCCAAGGATCAGTAAACAGTTTGCTGCCTGTGGTTTCGTAAACTTGAATCAACTGATCGCGCAACCAGTCTAGAGCAGCCCGCAGGGGCTTGCGCCATTTCTGATGCCACTCGCCACTACCACCACAGCCACAGTCATCTTGCCAGCGATCGACCCCGTGGGCACAACTCCATGCCGTGACTGGCTTCAACTCTACTTCCCACTCAGGTGGATGCTCACTCAAATAGTGAGCGAAGTTTGTAACTATCCATCCGCGCCGAGGAAATTCCTCCAGAAATGCGTAGGCTAGAGTTTTTTCAGTATGTTTCTTATGGTGCCCAAAGGTTTCACCATCCGTTGCCACTGCAATCAACTGGGCAGGGCGATGGTCACCCCGCACAGCTTGCCCCAAGCGACTAGCAAACTGCTGAGCACTGAATAAGTCATTGCCAAAGCCCATGTCACGAGAAATGGGGCCGTCATAAAAGAAGACATCAATGTAAGCTCTACACTGATCTTGATCTATTGAGGATAAATCGTCGGTTTCTGAAGAATAGTCGCTATCAGACAAGGCACTACTAGCCGCGCCCTTGAGATAGCAGCGGTAGGGACGGGTAGGGTCAATCTGACTGCCACCAACCTCTAGCCACTTGGGGTTAGGGTGTTCAGTCGTCGGCATTGGGCGACACCGTTGAGCTTGGGAGGGAGCTAAGATAATGAACTTAATTCCCTCGCTTACTAAAGCTTCTAGGGTAGCGTAGTCTACGGCTGTTTCCGCTAGCCACATACCTTCGGGATCACGGTTGAAGCGAGCACGAAAGTCGGCCTTGCCCCAGCGAATCTGGGTGAGTTTGTCTCGCTGGTTTGCCAGTGGCATGATCATGTGGTTATAGACTTGGGCGATCGCATTACCATGACCATTGAGGCGAGCACAACTCTTGCGATCAGCTTCCAAAATGCGCTGATAGGTTTCAACGTCATAGCGTTCTAGCCACATCATCAGCGTCGGCCCAATGTTAAAGCTGAGATACTCAAAGTTATTGACAATACTGACAATCTCACCGCGATCATTAAATACCCGCGCAAACGCATTAGGACGATAGCACTCATAGTGAATTCGCTCATTCCAGTCATGGGCAGGCTCAGCACTAGGTTGACGTTCAATCACATCTAAGTAGGGATTTTCTCGTGGGGGCTGATAAAAGTGCCCATGCACCGTAACGTACACCCCTGTTGCAGCTTGAGTGCAATCAACACTCAGGGTGTGGAGATATTGCCGACTAGCACCAATATCTCTAGAACCAACCGATGATTCACCTGGATGAACACTAATGTCAGCACCAATTTCAGGCAACGGCGTATGGTTAGAAGAACTCATAGGGTATCATCAATGGTTACTACCTACTAAATCGGGAAATGTGGACAGCCTTGTTCAGGATGTACCTAAACGGGTCACGAGCAGACCTTCTAACATTAGTTCCTTTGCGTTACAAACTGTGGCTAACTATGATCTGCATAACTAACCACCAAATCGATA
>JANWZG010000269.1 GCA_025054735.1 Cyanobacteriota bacterium
GTGGGGTAGGCTGCAAGTCTGGCGTTGTGTCAGAACCTAGTGCCTGTTGGGTTGTAAGCAGGTCTCGCAACTGCTGGGTCATAGTGACCAGTTGGTATAGGCGATCGACTACATCAGGAGCCATGTCGGGAATAGCCAATAACTGCCGCAACTCAGCCATGCCTGTGATTCGAAGCATGGTCTGTGAAATAGACGGTATGTTGGCAGTCGAACCTGTAGCCAGCGGTTGATTGGAAACTACTGGTTGCCAGGGTTGAGTTACTAACTGTACAGAATCGGAATTATTTTGCGGTGCCATTCTTGTGTCTACCCGTGCCACAAGTCAACGAAATCATAACTCTTTATTCACCATAGGTAGTTCCGTTCCGGCAAGTCGAGGAAGAGCAACTGTGAAGTTCATGAAACTCGATCGCCAATACACCCCAGCAATGCTCTAGAAGGGACGAGACATCAAGCCTATCCCGTCAAGTTCAACACGCCTTCAAGCACGTTAGCCACCCTTCCAGGGTAATCAAGTTACGATCGACTGTAGGTTAAGTATTGCAAAATTCCCTGGGCGATCGCATCAGCTATCTGTTGCTGGGCAATGGGATTACGCAACCGATTCGCATCCTCATAACCAGATACATAGCCCGTCTCAATTAATACAGCGGGCATTGATGTTTTACGCAGTACATAAAACCGAGCTTGGCGCACCCCGCGATCGCGCACACCTGCTAGCTGCAACAGGTAGCCATGAAGAGTCTGGGCTAGTTGGCTGCCACTCATGTAGTAGTAAGTTTCTAGTCCATTCACATCGGGACGATCTGCCCCGATAGAGTTGGCATGAATGCTCACAAACAGTTTGGCTCTCACCTGCTCTGCCAATTGCACCCGTGGTTCCAAATCCAGGTCACGATCGTCAACACGAGTTAGCACCACAGGTAGCCCTTGCTGTTGTAGACGGGCACCTACATTCAGGGCAATAGGCAACACTACATCCTTCTCCCGTAGCCCGCCAATGCCGACTGCCCCAGGATCTAAACCACCATGCCCAGGATCAATCACAACCACGGGTTGGTCTATGGGCACTGGTGAACTAGGGGGCAGCGTGGGTGCAGGGGGTAGAGAACTGGGTGGCTGGTCAATGGGTGGAACTGGCGGTGGCAGCGAATTGACTGACAACCGAGGGGGATTAGTGCTCACCGTAACTGGTGGAGTTGTGACCACTGGAGGAGCAGCAGGCGGCATGGGCGATCGCATCTGGAGCGCTAACACCTGTGGTGACACGGCATTAAGCCGCTCAATCCTAACACCAGCCGTGGGCAACACCCAAATCGATACGGTTTGAGCATCCTCCCGTTGCAAGCGAATGCGCTGAAGTGGACTGCCTGCTGGCAACTGGGGACCACGCACATCACTGGCTAGTCGGGCAGGAGTCAGTTGCAGCCGATATTCATCGCCCTGCCACTGGGCTTGGGGAGTGACAGGCTGGTTTACGTAAATTAACAATTGCCCCTTAGTAAGATTCAGTTCCACTGCTTGGATGGTCGCGATCGTTGCTGTTGGCGGTGCTGCCACTACCGGCGGCAGGGTATTGATTCTAGGGGCACGCTTGGGCAACAGTAACATCCCCCCCGATGGGCTAGGCACTAGTTTCCATTCCCCATGGGGAGCGCTCAGCGTTAGCATCAACTGGGTCGTAGTCGGTGTAGAGACTATGTTCACAGTTTCAACGCCATGACGCTCAATCCCGATTACACGCTGCGCTACTGTTGCCGCAGGTTGCGTATTGGGGAAGTCAAGTATCAGAGTTCGTTGATCGTCGCTCCGTTGCATACGGACGTTGGGCAAGGCCCCACTGGTTTGAATTAACAAGCCGTCGATCGTTGGCTGCACCTGATTGATGACTGTTGCTGTCTCTGGGGGAGAGGCCACAACCGACATTGGTACTGCCTGCGATGTAATTGGTGGTGACGGAGATGGAGCCACAGTCACAGGTTGCTGGGTTATCGACTGAGGAGGGGGCAGTTGTACAGTCCAGTGTGTCGGCGACAGTCCCCGAAACTGAATTTGTTTTGGATCCAGTAAATACCCCGGCTCTAGTTCTATGATCACACGAGCAGTAGAATCATTAAGTTGCACAGCTCGAACATAGCGAACATGCCCCCCCACAGTCTGGGTTAGGGTTGGTTCATCCAGTAGAATCCCCGGTAACTCAATTACTAACCGGGTTGGGTCAGCTAACAAATAGGCTTGGGGTTGCACCGGACGATCGACTTTAAACTCCAGTCGGTTCTGGGCACGATCGAACGGTACTAGCTCCAATCCAGTTGTCCACGCGGGCAACGATGCCAACACAATGACCAGGCAACTGACAATCCCTAAAAGCAACCAGCGAATTCTCATGCAGTACTAGGTAGATGAAAATGACGTAGTGCTGAGTAACAGAAGTGGCGCGATCGTAAAACCACGCAACCAAGTACCCAATAGTAACCAGATTCAGCCAGCCCGCAACAACATTTATGGGTTAGTCCTACACAACCAGGAGTAAAGAAGAAAGCAAACCATGGTTACTGGTCAAGCCTCTAGCTAAAACATCTGTATCTTTAATTCCTTCAAGCTCTGCATCATTGGCTAAAGAAAATCTAACTTTGGTTGCCTGCGGAGTGCACCATAGAGACCCCCTGAACACTATTTCGCATTCACATCCCCGAAAACCACAAACTGGGCGATGGTCGGCGTACCCTCATGGTTCGAACGCTGGTTCAAGATTTGCAAGTAGGTCAAACGAAAATCCTCCGGCAGCGCCGCTTGCTCTGGGGACATTGGGTTTACATTGCGGCCACTCGGCTCAAAGATGGTTTGCTGCTGGTCATTGCAACCCAAACTGCTCCCAAAACTGCAATCGCAGATTACGCCAAAAGGTGGTCTGTCGAAACTCTATTTGGCATCCTCAAGACAAGAGGGTGTTGTTTAGAATCAACCCATGTGCAAGCGGGAGAGCAACTGTGCAAGCTCTTGGCACTCTTGGTATTAACCTTATGCTGCGTGGTGCTGATTGGCGAATGGTTACACGAGTTTCAGTCTTTAGTCATCAAAAAGCATGGGCGCAGAAGCAAGAGTCTCTTTCGCTATGGCTATGACTATTTGCGATCGATTGTGCTCGACCTAGAGTCCAAGATGGACGATTTTCTAATAGTTCTACAATTTTTGTTTTGTACTTAGACGTACTAACCTGAGAAATGGTCAGGTGTCCAAACCTCCCATGTCACAAGGTGTTGAGCACTCTAACCGAAGATCCTCAGCAAGGGAGGCAAGGTATACCCAAACCTCCCATACCACAAGGCGTTGAGCACTAACCAATTTTTCTATAATGATTATCTATAAGTTTGTGTGTCCAAACCGCTGATGCCACAAGGTGTTGAGCACTGTTTACCCTGCTTTTGTATCCTGAGCAATTTTACCGAGCGACTTCAAGGCTGTGCCCAGTTCCATGGGAAATAGAACTACGGTGTTAGAAGGACTATTGGCCAATCCATCGATCGTCTGGAGCGTGCGTAATTCGAGAGCGATCGGGTTCCTTTCCATGAGTTGAGCAGCTTCAGCAAGGTTAGCAGCAGCTAGATGGTCGCCCTCAGCTTTAGTAATAGTTGCTCGTTTTTCCCGCTCGGCTGAGGCTTGCCTCGACATCACCTTTTTCAGTTCTTCCGGCAAGTCAAAATCCTGAAGTTGGATAGAATCTATTCTCAAGCCCCAGTCCTTTACTTTTTCTCCGACGATCGCCGCAATGTCTGCCTGAATTTTTTCTCGTTCAGCCAGAAGCTCATCTAGAGAAGAAGATCCCACTACATCCCGCAGGGCCGACTGAGCATATTGGGAAGTTGCAAAACTATAGTTCTGGACTTTGGTTACGGCTTTGCCAGGGTCTTTGACACTCAAAAATAAAGCGCCATCAATTACTACAGGCACATTGTCTTTGGTGATCGCTCGTTGGCGAGGAATATTAATTACTTGTACCCTGGTATCGATAAAGTGCACTTTCTCGATAAAAGGGATGACATAAAAGACTCCAGAGCCTCTAGTTTCCGAGAATTTGCCCAAGGTGAGAATAACTCCTTTCTCCCATTCAGCCGCAACACGCACGCCAGATGTAACCTGCCCCCATAGGAAACTGAACACTGCAGCTCCTGCAATTTGGGGTAGAGGTATATTCTGCCTAGTCTGGACTCCCCGCAAAGCTGCCCAAAACAAAGGAATTGTAACTATCCAAAAGAGCAAACCCCGAATCGGGCCACCCAAAGATACATGCGCCACACCCGGTGTGGCGTAAACTCTAGAACCTTCCCGTTCTTCACTGACAATTTTTCTAAAAGACGAGTAATCCATGTCAGCCATATCATTTCTCCACAGACAGCTATTCTGTTTATGTTTTTAGATTACAGTGACTACTCCATGGATTACGGAATCACCAGAAACTCCGTCTAGCAAATTAGTCAGTGAAGCGAGGGCTTCTACTCAAAGCAGCATATAACTCGTGAATGTTCACGTCTCAGAGCTGCATTGACACCCCGGAATATCCTCAATCGCCCTGAATCCCTAACAAGGGTTTTATCTTTTTATCCTAAGTACAGGACAAAAACTGTAAAACCTTCAGAAACTCATCTATTTTGGACTTTAGATTGAGGCAGATTGATCGCAAGTAATCATAGCTATGGCAAAACAGGCTCTTGGCTCCACGACCACGGGATTTGATGATTAACGGTTGCAACTTATGGAACTATGCACCAATCAGCACCGCCCAGCATAAGGTTAACGCCAAGAGTGCCAAGAGCTTGCATAGTCGCTCTCTCGCTTGCACATGCGTTGATTCTCAAAAAACCTCTCGTTTTCAGGATGCCAAAACCCTCTCGTTTTCAGGATGCCGACGAGGGTTTGCACAAATCACCTTTTGGCGTAATCCGCAATGGCGTGTTCAGGAAGGTCACAATGGTACGGGCGATTTGAGCGTAGTCCAATTCATGCTCCCAGAAAAATCGTTGGATGCGTTTGTAATGAGAATCAGTTTGGGCTTTGCCACTAAAGGCTGTTGCCAGTTCGCTGAAATTGACGGTTTTGACTCGGATCAGTGCTATCAGAAAAGCTGCCAAAAAGCTCAATCTTGCGCCATGCCACGCTAGATGGGGTCGCAGTTTGGTCTGAAGTAGAGTAACTTGGTGCATAAGGGTTTTGCTGTGAAGGTGGTAATTCTCATGAAACCCTCTTTTCTTTACTATTAGCAAATTTTTGTCCTATGCTTAGTGACAGTACTTAGGGTTAGCAATTACGACGCATAGCAAAGTGTCCAAACCTCCAATATCACAAGGCACTGGGCATGATTGTAAACCTTCTAGACGTTCGACAAAGCTTTTAGAAGATTTTCTGGAAGATCAATAAATTTACTGATGCCTGATGCTTGAAAAGCAAAAATACTCGTAT
>JANWZG010000270.1 GCA_025054735.1 Cyanobacteriota bacterium
TGATTTTTTCCAGTTGATACTGATCCACTAAGCGATCGAATTCAGAAAACACTTGATTCAGCATTCCCACTAGTTCAATCGGTTGCATCTGAGCGGACAGGGGCGTGAAGCCAACAATGTCTGCAAACAGAATGCTAACTTCTTCAAAGCTCTCGGCGATCGCGTCATTGTGGTACTTGAGACGATTGACGATTGGTTCTGGCAAAATGTTAAGCAGCAGGCGCTCATATTTTTCCTTTTCTAAGCGTAAAGCAGTTTCTGCCATGCGTCGCCGGGTAATATCTGTAACGATGCCTTCATAGTAGAGTAATTTTCCATCGGCATCTCGTACTTCTCTGGCGTTCTCTTCAATCCAGATGGTGCTGCCATCCTTGCGATAGACTCGTGCTTCAAAGTTGGCGATTGACCCAGTTATCCTAATACTGGAAACGAAGCGATCACGATCCTGCTTATCTACGTAGAGATGGTGCACAAGCTGATTCACGGCTGCCATTAGCTCTTCAGGAGAGTCATAGCCAAAGATTTTAGCAAGCGCTAGGTTAGCGCTGAGATAGCGCCCATCGGGTGTGGTTTGAAAAATACCATCAACTGCATTTTCCACAATACTGCGATATTTTTCCTCGGCCTGTCGTAATACATCATTAGTTGTGTGCAGTTCAGCCTCTAGGCGCTTGTATTCAGTCACATCCTCAGCAATGTAGAGCAGATGCGAGACTTGATTCTGGTCATCTATGATTGGGAGCTTGCGGATTCGCTGCCAAATTTCTCGCTGATAGCGGCTCTGGAAAATCTCATCCGTAATCACTAATTGTCGTTGCTCCACTAAGGTTTCATGCTCAGCAGACAGTTGCGCTGCTAGCTCAGGGTCAACGAGATCATACAGAGTGCGCCCTAACGCCTGCTCACGGCGAATGCCATAGATTTCTTCAGCCGCTTTGTTCCACAGCACATAGCGGAATTCCTGGGTTACATCCTTAGCAAACACAGCTAGAGGCATAGTTTCAATAATACTGTCGAGGAAGCGACTGGTGCGAGCTAGGTCGGCTTCACGCTGCCGCAAGACTTCCTCGGCCTGTTTGCGGTGGGTAATGTCGCGGGCAACCCAAATGACGCGATTGTCGGCAATGGGAGAAACATTGGCAGAAAACCAGAGGTCTTGTCCTTCTATCGGCAGCTTGTATTCGATCGTGGTCGTTTGGTGAGTTCGCAACGCTTCCCAGATGCATTCTCGAAATGCTGTTGCTTGTTCCTTGGGTAAGACATCGCTTAAATAGCGTCCCACCTGCTGCTCGGAGAGCGGATATAACAAACTTGGATCCGTAGTCACGACCTCTAGGCAATAGCCCTGATCGTCAAAAATCAGGATGACATCGCGCATAGCGGCAAAGAGTCCTGACAGCTTGGCCTCAATTTGCTTATTGTGGAGAACAGTACCCAGTTGAGCGGTTACGGTATTAACTAAATTCATAGCCGCAGAGGCATAGTGCTGAACGTGGCCTATCCAAAACACCAACACTGCAACTACGTTCCCCTGTTGTGTCAAGATAGGAAACCCAGCCCCTGCCTTCAAGCCACAGTCGCTAGCAACAGACTCCCGAAGATAGAGCGCTTTAGGCTCCATTTCAATATCTGCAATCCAGATAGCACAGTGTTGCTGCCAGACTTGAGTGGGTAGTCCTTGATCGGCTACTAAAGTTAGTCCTTCGCTGTAATAGCGGAATTCTTGCAGTGCTTGCATCTGTTGCTCATCTATGACAGCCTCGTTCAAGTACCAGGCAGGATGGCATTCTAACGCTTGGCCATCAGTAGTCGGCACCCAAGCTTCGCCACACAGCCACCCGGTCACATCACAGATTTCTTTTAGGGTAATAGTTAGTGCTGTTTGAAAATCTGTTGAGGCATTGATGTCTTGCGTCAAGGTCAACAGAATTTCCATTTCCCTTTCCGCTTGCTTGCGCTCGGTGATATCGCGCACGATAACAAGGGCTTGATCTGAGCCTATTGGCACAATTCGTGACTCCTCATAACGTACATCGCCCTTCACAAGGAGTTGATATTCCCGATGCTGCAGTGTACCCGTTTGTAATGCTTGCCGCACACCTTGCATATGCTGCTCAGCTAGCTCTAGCGGTAAGAGATCGTAGATGTTAAAGCCAACTACCTCATCCTGAGTGACAACCGATGAAAAGGTTTCGGCTGGTTTGAAGTCTAAATAGGTGCCCTGATCGTCAAGGCGGGCAATCAAGTCAGGAATTGCTTGTAATAGGCTGCGGTTCATCATTTCTGCGCTGGCTAAATCAGCGGTTTGCTCCTCCATGCGCTGTTCTAAGAGAGCGAAAGAGTCTCGCAGTTGGTAGGCCATGCGTCGAAATGCCTTTGCTAAATGACCAACCTCGTCATTGCGCCAGATGTCAACTGGGGTTTCCCAATTGCCTACAGACAGGGCCTCAGCCGATCGACTCAGGCGCATAATCGGGTAAACAATCCAGTGGGCAGTAAAGGAACCAATGACGATTGTTGCTCCTAGGGCCAATAGAGACAGCCAGAGTGTCTGAACGCGAGCGGCATTTACCTGTCCCATGAAGTCAGACTCTGGCAAAACATTGATGACTAGCCAATCTAATCCCAGTTCATCGTGCCAGGGTGTAACCTGCACAAATCGTTTTTGGCCCTCGTCGCTAAACGTTAGGTGTTGGCTGGTGGTAATGGCTGTTAGGTTAGGAAATTGATGCGAGAGATATTGAGCAGTCGTTTGGATCAAATGATCGCTGCTGTCCGTAGCGCGCAGACGGGTAGCTACTGAGCTACCGATCGTGCGGGTAATGGGTTGATTGTCGGAACTAGCGATTAATAGACCGTAGCGATCAACAATAAAGGTGCGCCCAGAGCTGCTGGTTTGAACCATCCTCAAGAAGTTGCTGAGATCAGATAGGGTTAATTCAGCGGCCAACACGCCGATCAACTTGTTGGCTTGACTATAGATAGGTACACTACAAGTAATAACTGGTATGGTGGGATAGCCCTCAAGCTGGTCGATCGCACTCCATACAAGGCGACCAACTTGCACTGCTTTGGTGTACCAGAGTTTATAGACAGGGTTGCGCTCCCAAATAGTCTGAACTAAGGCCGTGCGATTACCCTGGCGATCAGACGCATAAACCCTCAATTGTGCCGGTTGCTCTGGTGTGACTTCAAAAATTCGGCTATCCTCCCCTGGCACTAGATTCCCTACACCCACCAATCGACCTGATTCTGTCCCCAGCTTGATCAGGCTAACCTTATGGGTTCGCAGTTCCCGCCAAAATAGTTGTTCCAGTTGGGTCGAATTTTGCACATCCACCAACCCTATCTGGATGGCATCTAGGTTCATTTTGTTGACTGTTACTGGCCTAGCCAAGTAGGTTGTCAACTCTTGGGTGATGCGATGACTAGTTTCCTGTTGCAATCGACTTGCCAGTGCATTAACAGCCTGCTGGCCACCTCGGAACGATAGCCAACCAACAGCGCTGACTACTATTAGAACCTGCATAACAAAACAGGCCACTAACAAGTATCGCAATGGCACGTAGCTCAAATAGCGAATGAGCCTGTCAGTGACTGGCCTTAACACGATTAGTAAAGCTTCCAGAGCGGCATTTCAACAGGAACTGGTCTCTAAAAACCGTGCTTAGTCTTAACCCCACAAGCTTATCCCCCATGGCTTTATAGTAACAATTATTAATTAGCTAGTAACAATCATTAACCTACAGGCTTATAGCCTGAAGTGTCCTATAGATTTTCCGTCAATTCTGGCAATGTAACTATCAAGACTTGGGCAGCTTAGGGGTAAAAAGCTAGCGATTGTATTACTATCGATATTTCAGCTTTAAGTACGTATTCATCGATGTCAAAATCAGTGTAACCATATTGGCCAGAATCACTGATAGGGAATTGATGCAGATACCATAGATTAACCACAGAAGAACCCCTAGGTTAAAGGTGACTAACATAGTGAGGGAAAGATCCTTAGCCGATTTTGCTCGCCACGTCTTGAGGAACTGTGGCAAGAAGGCACTTGTAGTCAAGGTTCCTGCTATCAACCCTAGGAGTTCGATTGACTTCATAAGCCCTCTTGGTTCATCCTCACCTCGGCACTATGTACTCAGTCACCCAGTTTCGCATCAACGCATTCACCTGTGCAGGCACTTCATCATGGGGACAGTGCCCAGCCTGAAGAAAATGCTCTGTCAGCGCCGTATAGTGCTCTCTAAATTTTGCACTCCGTTCTCTTGCACGAATCCAGGGATCACCTTCGCCCCAAATCAACAGCAATGGGCAGGTCATCTGGCTCAGCAACACATCAACCGGTTCACCGCGTTGGCCTTTGAAAATTGACGCAAACACCTGTGCTGCACCGGGGTCGCAGGAGGGACGATAAATAGCCTCTACTAGCTCATCGGTTACAGCTTCGTGGTCTAGATAAACTTTGTACAGAGTCTTGCGAATTGTGGCGGGGTTGCGCAGGTACTGGAACAATAGGAAACTGCCCCACGGTTGAGTCAATACCCAACGAGCAACATTCATCACTAACTGCTGTATAGGATTTGGGCGTGTGGGAACCCCTACATCAGTGAAGGGGCCAGCGCTATTCAGCAGAATCAACCCTAGAACTGACTGGGGACGCTGTGCTGCCACGCATAATGAAGCATAACCACCCAGGGAATTGCCTGCTAAGACAGCCGGTTGTCCGATTACGTTGGTGATAAAGTCATGCAACTGATCGCGCCATAGGTCGCCACTATAGTCCCAATCTGGCTTGGCAGAGCGCCCAAACCCTAGCAAGTCGATCGCCCACACCTCAAATTCCTCTTGCAATTCGGCAATATTCTTTTTCCAGTGGTCAGTGGAGGCACCAAAACCGTGCACTAATAGCAATGGGGGGCGGTGAGACTGACGATCGCCAGCCCGCACGTAGTAAATAGATTGTCCCTGCCATTGCCAATAGGTACCAACGAGAGGAGAGGGAGTGACTTGCATAGCAACCACATTTCAGACCTAATTGTTACGTAATGTTAAAATTTTAGCGCTAACTGTTGACGATCGTGGCTAGGGCGAAAAGTTTTCTCAGGAATGATTCACGATTGGTTCTATGCGTAGGCCGATTGCTGACAAGTTCAAAGACCAGCTTCTGATCAGCCTAGATTGCTGTGGGTTAGGTGACAGCTTGGGAGTAGCATAGAGGGGAGGATTTCTACCCAGCTCCATGCCTAATCGTCTTGCCCATGCTCGAAGCCTGTATTTACGCAAACATGCAGACAACCCGATCGCGTGGTGGGAGTGGTGTCCTGAAGCTTTGGAGACTGCACGCCGCGAAGATAAGCCAATTTTTCTCTCCATAGGATACTCCAGTTGCCACTGGTGCACGGTGATGGAAGGGGAAGCGTTTTCAGACCCAGACATTGCCGCCTACATGAACG
>JANWZG010000271.1 GCA_025054735.1 Cyanobacteriota bacterium
AGCTGGGAGTTACCTCTAAAAATGTTGACCAAATGGCAAAAAGCACTGACCCTGCTGTCAGAAGATTTCTAGGCGTAGAGGGTAACCTTGGTCAAGACCTAGGGCTGCCTAATGACTTTGCAGCTCGTATTGTTAAACACGTGGGTAATTACGGAGAAATCTACGATCGGCATCTAGGGCCAAGTTCTAAGCTGAATTTACCTCGTGGTCAAAACCGCCTTTGGAAGGATGGTGGGTTATTAATATCACCACCATTTCGATAGCAAGGCTCCTTAACAGCAGGTTGTCGTTAACCGGGTGTTCCATACGGTTTTCCGTAGTAGATGAGCGGATAATCCTATCAAAACTTATCGCAATATTTACGGATTTTTCCTCCGTAAGAAAACACTATTGTGTTAACTTATTAATTGAAAGGATTTCAACCAAATAAATACACTAAGTGCTGATTGTAGCTCTCACACGATGCCGTGAGTGAGGTGTTTAAGCTAGCTTTTCTCTTGGCTACGTCAAGGGTTGCTAGTTTGAGGAGTCGCTGAGAGCTAGACACCATTCCTCCTGTGTGTTGTCTTTGCCTGAGGCCTGTTTCTTTTGAACGTTGCCTCTAGGCTCACAGTCTGCAGGCATTCTCAGAGATTGTTTGTGGTACTGGACAGAGATGGGAGACTATAGGTGTGTTTCTCGATGGGATAGAACTTGCGGCATTTACGTGCAATGTCGGAGCAGTGGTAGCTCTCATCAGTTTGCGACCGCTTACTGATCGCTGCTACCGCTCTGCTGGGATATGGCAAAAGTGCAGTTTTATCATGTGTTTTCTGGTTGATATGCTTTCGCTCCCTTCATACCTTCTTGCCGTTGCCTTGTCCTATGATACTCCGTGACATTCCACTGGTTATACTGATTCCTGCTGCTGGTTATTTGTTGGCTGTTTATCTGCTGTTGTTAGTTGCTCAGCGCCTTCGACGGTTTTCTGAGTTACCAACTGACGACCTAAAGCGCTCGACTAATTTACCCCCAACATAGGGAGAGAACTTGGCTGCTGAGTCTGCTCTCTTGTCTATATGTAGAGCAGCTAAGCAGGTTACTGGATGCATTGAGAAAGATGTACCAAACCCATTAGTGAGATAGCTACTGCTTAGAGGAAGTAATTTCCCAGCAGTAGCTTTTTGCTGTAAAGGGTCTAGGTCTTGCCTAGCCTCAGAGTTAGAAGCGAGGGTAGACTTACCGCTAATCAGCAGGCTACTACGATTAAGAGGGCGGTTATCCCCCCTTAGGGGCTTACCTGAGATTCCTTAACGTTTCGTTACAATGAAGGCATTGCAGGGGGCGGTATCGCTTCTAAAGAAAGTTACGGAGGAGCTGATGAACAGCAGTATTCGTGTTGGCACGCTATTTGGCATTCCATTCTATGTCAATCCATCGTGGTTTTTGGTGCTAGGGTTGGTGACAGTCAGTTACGGTAGTGGTCTCGCTGCCCAGTTTCCTAGTCTCCCAGTGGGCATCCCCTTAATGCTAGGGTTTGTTACGGCGTTACTGCTGTTTGCATCGGTGTTGGCCCACGAATTGGGGCACAGCTTTGTGGCACAGCATCAGGGTATTGGGGTGCAATCAATTACTCTGTTTCTGTTTGGCGGGTTGGCAAGTTTGGAAAAAGAGTCTAGAACTCCAGCAGAGGCATTTTGGGTAGCGATCGCTGGCCCACTTGTAAGCTTGGTGCTGTTCGGAGTCTTGACCACCGTAGTGGTTACAACACCAGTTTCTGGGCCATTAGCAGCAATTATCAGTTTGTTGGCCTATATCAACCTCATGTTGGGACTGTTCAACCTTATTCCTGGTTTGCCCTTAGACGGTGGTAATATCCTCAAGGCAATTGTTTGGAAGATTACAGGTAACCCCTACAAGGGTATCCGATTTGCTAGCCGTGTAGGTCAATTGCTAGGTTGGTTGGCGATTGTCTCTGGTGTTCTGCCACTAATCACCTACAGTGGCTCCCTGAATTTTTGGAACGTGTTAATTGGTTGGTTTTTGCTTCAGAATGCAGGTCAGTCAGCCCAGTTTGCAGCAGTGCAGGAGCAATTGTCTGGATTAACGGCAGCCGATGTCGTTACTCCCAACAGTCCAATCGTCACGAGCAGCATGTCCTTGCGAGAGTTTGCCGATCAACGGATCGTACATCAAGACTTGTGGCGTAAGTTTTTGGTCACCGATGCTGAAGGCCAACTGATTGGCGAGTTGTCTGTCAGTGACTTGAAATCTGTGGCTAGCAATCAATGGACAACGACAACAGTAGGCGACTTGACGAAGCCCATGACCTCGGCTGCTACAGTTGTTTACAATCAGCCCTTGATGGATGTAATCAAGCGCCTAGAGGAAAGTCAACTGAGCACCCTAGCTGTGATTGGTAACAACGGGGTTTTGTTGGGACTATTGGAAAAAGCATCGATCGTCAAGTTACTGCAACAGCCTGCCTAGAAGCCCTGTAACGTCACTGGTTTCAGTGCCCTTTCCCACTGGGAGAGGGCTTTTTAGTCGTGAATTTAGGGATGCCGGAGATTGGCTAATAGGTCGTTACTAAAACTGCAACCTCAACCCAGGGAACTATAGAAACGATTAGGGTGAATCTAAGTAGGCAGTGGAGCCTAGTAATCACATGATTGCAGGGAGTAAATTGCATCTCTGCTGAGACATAGACTTGTGCTCACCTGCTAACCAATGTTGGTTTGAGGAGGATAGGTGAATGAAAGTGATGATGTTGGGACGATCGCTGATGATGGTGGCATGGTTAGTGCCGCTTGTCTTCATCCAGGGAGCAAGCAGTGGACAGCCACAGAGTACCACTACCCAGTTAGCAGCGGTATCTCCAGCGGCCAAGCAAAAAGGGTTAACAGTGGAGGACTTGAAGCGAATGATGGCAGACTTGACAGCGTACCACAACTATAAGCAGGTGATTGATAAGACCCAATCGATGGTGAGAGATCGAGCATCCCAGCAGCTAGCTCGGCAGCATGGCCTCAACATTTTGGATATCACTTGGGAGGATACAGGCCGCTACAAAGGCTCTGCAGTTGGCCCTAATATCAGCGATATGACCATCCAAGTGCAGCAGTATAACCCCAAAACTCGTCAATATGAGCTAAGCCTCATGCCTGTGATCCGGTATCCTAACTTCTCAGATCTATCGGCTGACATTCCCTTAGATCAGTTCTTTCTGTTGGTAGGCAATGAGAAGGGAACTGATCTGCGACGGGTATCCCTTAAGGACTTTCTGGGAGATTTGCGCCGCTATCTCCACAAACCAGAGTCGTGGGCTGGGGAAAAAACCTCTCTGCTGGCCGATCGTGACACCCATGCCCTTGTTAGTGCCCAAGCCTGTTTCTTGCCTATTCCCAAGGGAGACAAGGCTGAGTTTAACCCAGTCTTGTTCAACTACCAGTCCTCTGAGGGCAATCCAGCCGTGTTGGCGATTCTGGCAACTCGTGAAGGCACCAGCGTCACCATTATTGACAACAAGCGAGATGGGTTTGCAGCAGGGCCAACCTGGGGACAACGGCTGTTTTTTAACAAAAATGGTGAACGAGCTAGCCTGACGGGTCAACGCATCAGTGATTTTAATGCAGAAACTCCCAGCACTACAGGTCAACCAACGGCTAGCGCAGCTGGGCAAGAGGGGTTGAATATGGTGCTATTGGTTCAGGTGCCTCTTAAACACCGAGAGCGTGTAAGCTTTGAGGGTTTCGGTGACATATTGCCGATGGCAGCTCCAGCCCAACTGTTAAGAAATCGATCCGCTAGCAATGTTGAGGCAGCAGTAATCGGTCATGGCAAGGTAGAGGGTGTGTTCACGGAGATTGATGGGCTAGCGATCGAGCGCGATCCACGATTCCCTGTGCGGGTAACCGTGCAGTTCTACAAAGCCACCAGTAATGGTGTCGTGTCACCTCAGGACATGGCAGAAATTAAAGCTCAGATTGATCGAGTTTACAAAGATGCAGCCTACGTAGGCAGCCTAGTCATAGCGGGTGAAACGGGCAGACCCACGGAATACGACGGCAACAAGCAAGAACCCCCTGACTGGTGGGATCAATTCTGGAAGCGGCACGAAGCGAATACAGGACAGTCTCGCGAGCAGGCACTGGAAATGTTGCGACGCTTACGAGGCCCAAACTGGATGCCCACCTCTGAGCAAGAACTTCAGCGGGAATTGGAACAACTTCGGTAATAATGTCATTGGGTGTAGATTAGGAACCCTTGGACATCGGGAGGTTGGCATTATGGCTGGATGTGGAACTATGCAAGGTTGGCAGCATGTGGCAAGGACAGGATTGAACGCCGCATGGAGAACTATAACCTGGGCTACAGTGCTTATAGTTGCTATGGTGATCGTAGGCTGTAGCGATCGGGCTGTAGCAACGGCACCGGCAGCAAGACAGCCAGCACCACCACCCACAACTGTCCTGACTCCAGAACCGTCTGCTACAAAACCAGCCGCACCGCCGATCGTCGAGGTGTCTCCTCCCCAAGCCATCCAAGCCCTCCAGACCTACCTAGAGGGCTATCAGCCCCAAGTCACTATCCTTAGCCCCAAACCCGACGAGGTATTGACTGATGATACGGTGACTGTGCGCTTCCAAGTGAAGGATTTGCCCATCTTTCAGGATGAGGTCTTGGGTATGGGGCCTCACTTAGAGGTGATTCTAGACAACCAGCCCTATACAATGGTCTATGACCTCAGCCAGCCCTTGGTGTTAAAGGACTTGGACGCAGGTTCCCACACAATCCGGGCATTTGCATCGCGGCCTTGGCACGAAAGCTTTAAGAACGAGGGTGCCTATGCCCAGGTAACGTTTCACATTGGAGCAAAAACTGGAACCAATACCCCTGACCCGAAGTTGCCTTTGCTGACTTACAGTCGCCCAACTGGCAGCTATGGGGCAGAGCCAATTATGTTGGATTTTTATCTAACGAACGCTCCGCTGCATATGGTCGCCCAAACATCTCCTGAAGATGACATTCCCGATTGGCGAATTCGAGCGACGATCAATGGCCAGAGCTTTGTGTTCGATCGCTGGCAGCCCATTTATTTGAAAGGCTTTCAACCCGGCAAGAACTGGGTAAAGTTAGAGTTTCTGGATGAAAATGGGGAACCTGTGCAGAATCAGTTCAACACAACAGCCCGTCTGATCACCTATGAGCCAAATGGCATGGATAGCTTCTCAAAACTGATTCGAGGAGACTTGCCATTGGTGGAAGCCCGTCGCATTACGGATCCTAATTACGAGCCAGCATCTCCTGTAGCTGCCCCTGCGACCCCATCGCCTTCGGCACCCTCCGCTCCAGTTACAAGTCTGCCATCCTCTGCCCCCGCTGCACAGCCAATTTCTACTCCAAAACCTGCCGCTACTCCTGCTTCTGAGCAGACACCTCCATCACCAGCCCCAACGATTGTGCCTGCTCCAA
>JANWZG010000272.1 GCA_025054735.1 Cyanobacteriota bacterium
AATTGAGTAGTCGAACAACTGGCTCAGAAATGGGCTGATGGTCACGTAGGAAAATTTGTCGATCGCAGTAGCTAGCACCGCCCCCCCGTGATGCAAAAAATGCTCTGGGTAGTCGGTGCCTCCACCAAAAAAACTGATACGGACTGGAGCACGGGAAATCAACATAGAGACTTACGTAACCTGTGAAAACGTTTGGTGTCAAGACATAGACTTCACAGCTTAAACCAGCCTTGGTTAGCTAAGTCATGAATGAATCTTTCCCGTTGAGGAAGAGACTCTGGTGTGCCAATGTCTAAGAAGGGAGCAGTAATAGTATGGATCCGTAACTTGACCGATCGCGCAATCAAGGCTGGAAAAATGTCGTATTCAAAACTAGCAGGCCGTATTTGGGGAAATTTCAGGAGCAATCCATGTTTTAGCAAATAAACACCAGCATTAATTAGACCAGCACCGGGGCACTTTTCCGTAAAGCCGACTAGATTCCCTTGAGGATCCTGGGCTAGACCGCCGTAACGGGAGCGATCGTCTACCTCTACGCCCAGAATGGCTCCATCCACAGTTGGATCCAGTAAACATGCCGATAAATCTGTCAACTGCGTGCAGACAAGCGAATCTCCATTGAGCACCAACCAAGCCGTCGGATGTTCAGGCATTTGTGCTACTGCGTTCAAAAACCCACCGGCTGTCCCCAACGGTTCTAGCTCTCGGCTACAGGTAATGTGAACACCAAGCACTGGTTGGGGAAGAAAATGGTCTTCAATCACATCGGCAAGATAGCCTACAGAGAGCACAACGCGCTGAATACCCTGATTTGCCAAGTAGCGCACGACCCATTCCAGAAATGGTTTGCCTGCTACAGGAGCCATAGGCTTGGGAATGCCAGGCAGCAGATGCTGCACTCGTGTGCCAAGGCCCCCTGCTAGGATGACAGCAATAATCTCACTCGCAGGCAGAGAAGCATTGGACATAGGGGCTAGACGTTAGAGTATAGAGAGTTACGGAGGATGGTGTAACCCTTAATTAGCTCACGAATCCCACGTTCTAGTGACCATTCGGGTTGAAAGCCCGTGCTCAAGATGCGCTGGTTAGAAACGATATAATCTCGCTTGTCAGGGTCTTCGCCGATCGGCGCTTCTAGATAAACAAAATTGGGGAGTTGCTTTTTGATTTCAGCGCAAAGTTCCAGCTTAGAAAGATTGGCATCCTCTAGGCCCACGTTGTACGGTTTGCCCTTCATGGTTTCAAAGTTTTGAATGCCGTGCAGAAAGACTCGCACCACATCCCGAATATGGATGTAATTACGTTTGAAATGTCCCTCGAAGATGATGACGGCTCGATCGTGAACGGCTCGATACACAAAGTCATTCACCAACAGATCCAACCGCATCCGGGGGGACATGCCAAAAACCGTCGCTAATCGAAAGGTGATGCTGTTGTCTCGACTCAGAACTGCCTCTTCTGCCTTGACCTTGGTGACACCGTAGAGGGAGATAGGGCGCAAGGGGGACTCCTCAGTGCAAAACTTGCCCGCTTCCCCAATGCCATAGCCACTGTTGGTCACGGGCATGAGGATGCGCTGCTCTGGGCTGGCGAGGCGACAGAGCATTTCGATCGCTTCTTGATTAATGCTCCGAGTCCCAATTTGATCGCGACTACAGAGAGGAGCACCCACAAGCGCTGCTAAGGGGATGATAATATCAGCCTTCGCCAAGAGGTTGCTCATCAGGGCTTCATCTCGACAGTCACCCCGAATCACCTGAAAGGTATCGTACTGGCAACAATCAGCTAAGCTCGTCTGGCGAAACATGAAGTTATCCAGCACGGTGACGCTATAGCCATGGGCAAGCAGGGCTGGAGTCAGCACTGAACCAATATATCCAGCACCTCCAGTAATCAAGACATGCATGAATAAATCCCAGCAATAAAAACGCTAGCCTTCATCGTACTGGAGCTTTGACACCGCAATCCAGACTAATATGCTCAGTTCCTAGTCAGACCTAGGTTGCTGGCATCCGCGCTAACAGCACAGGACAGGGCGCATTGACCCGTACATAGTCAGATTGTGAGGATCCTAACAGTCGGTCGAGATCTACCAGGGCTTTGGCGATCGAGGGACGGCGATCAGGAGATCCGAGAATAATCATGTCCGCGTTGGTTTCTTCTGCTAGTTTGCAGATTTCTGCGCCCACATTGCCCTTGCCCAGAAAACATTTTGTAGGAATACCCATTGCCTTGGCTTCTGCCACTGCTGGTGCTAGGACTGGATCCTTCTCTGGGGGCAACGATTCATCAACAGGATTAATATGAGTCAACAGTAGTTGCCCGCCCTTAATGTCTCGCACAAAGAACAATGCCAGCTTTAGACAGTATTTGGCGGCATCTGAGCCATCTAGCGCTACTAGCACCCGCTTCACTAGTTTGATGTAAATATCATCCTTGACAAGCAGCATAGGGCGAGATGTCAACTGAAACACGTACTGGCTGACGGAGTTAGAGAGGATAGCTTCTAATCGCTTCAAGCCGCGGGATCCCATAATAATCAGATCAGCATTTTCCTCATCAGCAATCTGACAAACCACATCCTTAGGATCCCCTTGCCGTAGGCGAGTTGTGATTTGATTAGGGGGAATTTTCAACGCTTTTACAGCTCCTGCTAGGATTTTGCCCCCCTCTTCTAGCTTGGCAGCCATGTCTTCTGCGGTGACTTGGGGCGGCACAACGTGGAGTATGGTCACCGCTGCTCGTTGAATCGCCGGGATTTCTGCTAGCATGTTGAACATTTCTTCGCATCTGCCCAGTCCGGCGACGGCAATTAAAATTTTTTGAATCATAATGCATAGGCTCCTGCACTCTTTTCGATCGTAATCCTTGCTGGGGTTACAATGTATCAGGATTAACGATTCTTGATGTCTCGATGCCATCTACAGTATCCCTAGTGGGATGAACGGGATAGAGAGGTATGGCTAGTGAGTAAGGGATTGTAAATCCGTATATTCCAGTTTCAATTGATACGAAATGAAAAACGGAGAAGAGACGGCACTAGCGCTAGCTGACCGCTGGTTTAGTTACCCAATTCGGGTGCAGCCCCATCATACGGACTATGCTGGGGTTGTCTGGCACGGCACGTATATCGCTTGGCTAGAGGAGGCAAGGGTTGAGTATTTGCGCTCCCTAGGGGTGGATTTTGCTGAACTGGTAGCTCTTGGCTGTGACTTGCCCGTGGTGGATTTATCGATTCGCTACCATCGACCTCTGCGCATGGGTATGACTGCGATCGTCAAAACACGGTTAGACGATCGGGTAGGGGTGCGTTTAAACTCCCATTACCAAATTCAATCCTCCGATGGCACAGAGTTGTATGTTACAGCTCAAGCCACCTTGGTCACCGTGGATCGAGAAAAGGGAAAAATTATGCGTAGCCTACCACCTGCCATCAAGGATGCCCTTCAGCGCCTCATCGCCCCCTGATCACACTCATAACTGTGCGCGCAAGATGTAGTATTTCAGCACCTAGTTGCTGAGGTTGAATCCCAAATAGCAGTTGCACAACTAGCACAGCCATGGCGATGGTGACTGCCGCTGTTACAGTTGCCCGTGCTACCTTAATTAGCCAGATTGCCACGCTGACAGCAATGGTGATGGCCACGATGAGAATTATGAGGTTAACTAGCATGGTTGATCGATTAGGATTAGAGGCAAATATCCGGTCAAGGGTCTGTGAACCATCAACGACGGGAGTTGATGCTTGACAGCGTTGCCCTTACTGTAACCGTAGACAGGGAGAGAGATGCAATGGTTACCGTTATCCGCTCACAAGCTGCTAAGGTCTGGCAATTGCTTACTGATTCCGACACGATCGCTACCTATGGCCAAGCCCTCAAGCTGACGTGGAGCTTGATAAAAGAAATAGGCCGTCTTCTGTGGTTATTGTTCTGTGCTGTGTTGGTAGGGATTGCTTGGCTGCTAGGTACTAGCCTCTGGGCAGGCAAGGCATTTCGCGAATTAACTGAGAAATTTAACGAACCTAGCTCTGAGCCGTTACTGAATCAAGTCGGTAAGGGCATTGTAGCGGCCAGCAAAACCAGTGTGAACTTAGCCTTGACCACGGCTATGGAGCAACTTGGTATTACTGAAACTCCAAAGGCTATCCAAGATGTAATGCTCAGTGTAGAGCCTCCAGTGCCATCTGCACCCTTGCCTGCTGCTGTGGAGTCGTCTCAACCTGTGATTTCGGTAACCGCTACTTCCTCCGAGCCTGCTCAGACCCCTGACACTGCTACATCTGCCGAGACTGGAAAGTCGGATACAACTGAGGTGGCTAAGACAGGAGCTTCAGATTCAGTGGATTCCGAAGAAGCCTGAGCCGCTGTGGTAGTGTTCTATGATGCTGATGAGTTGTGGTGATTGTCTCTGTTGTCACCAGTACGCACGATTGCTGCTGACAATTGGCCTAACGATGGGAATTGGTGTAATGGGCGGGGCCTGTGGAACTCCAGTTGCCGATCGTCCACTGCCCACTCTAGTGCCAACCTCTATAGCTGCCTCTCCCCAAACACCCAAACCCGACGATAGCCACAGCCAGCAAACCTTGCGGGTTTATCACATCGGCAATAGCCTCACCGACACCCTAAATTATCCACTTTTTCAAAAGCTAGTAGAACGGCGGGGATCACGGTACATCTACGGCAGGCATATGATTCCCGGTGCACCGTTGGCATGGATTTGGGAACATCCGACGGATGGCTTTAAGGAGGATCCCTACGGATACTATCCCACAGCATTGCCGAATTACACATGGGATGTATTGACCTTACAACCCTCTGATCGCCACATTGAGGGCGCTGATGGAGATTTGGCCATGGCGAAGAACTATATCAACTTGACGCAACGGCAAAGTCCTCATCTGCGGGTCTACATCTATGCTCGCTGGATGCACAAACATAAAGATGGCAGCCTAGAGTTCGATCGTCGCTGGCTGCAACCCTATGACACTAAAGTTCCAGGCAGCGAACAGGGGCGGGAGTTTTTTGAGCGGCTAGTGCGTGATTTGCGTCAAGCTTATCCCAATGCCCAGGATCGAATCTTTTTGATCCCTGTAGGAGATGTGATGTACGAGCTAAACCAGCGGATGAAGGCAGGAATTGTGCCTGGTTACAACACCATCGCTCAATTGTATAAGGATAGTGCTCATTTGAATGATGTTGGCTCCTATCTTGTAGCAGCGACCTTTTACGCAACGCTGTATCGCGATCATCCAGATGGCCTAGAGGCCTCCATCTATGGCATTGAGGATCCACGTCTTGCAGCCATTATTCATCAGGTTGTCTGGAACGTAGTCAGCACCCATCCACTAGCTGGCGTTAGCCAATTTAGCCAATAGTTACCCTGCACACTGATTGCTACATATCTCCTTCCCAACTGACGTTAGTAGCTAATTGTATTGCTAAACCCTG
>JANWZG010000273.1 GCA_025054735.1 Cyanobacteriota bacterium
GGTAGGCGATCAACACCGACAGCCTGAGAATCCTGACCTGTTGAATCGGCGTCAGACTGAGAGATGGTAAAGGCGACCGATGACTCTGGCTCAGGATCGGTAATGGCTGCGATCGCGGCTGTAGGCCCTATATCTGGGCGAGCAGCCACATCTCTTGCCACCGGATTCACTGAGGTTGCTGGCTGGCCGGGTACGGCTGCCTGGGCAATGCTAGGGGCGGTCACCGCCCCGACGAAAGCCAGCCCGATAGAACAGGCATCTGGTAATCGGCGTTGTGTGCTTGCTGTCGTTGTCATAAATCAGATCCTCATCCCACGATCGCTCTCCTTCCTATTCAGGATGGCAATTCGCTGGTCAGGATCAAATTTGGACAATTCTGACGCTCTAGTTAGAAGTCACCACAGGTGCCAGAGGGTGCTAGAGCAACTGAACCCGCAATAGTAATAGGCGGGCCGATGATATTGCCAAGCCCTAGTGGTTCAACTTGAATAATTGAGGGAGGAAGGACGGTATCATTGTCAATTAGCCTATAGTCGCCAATTATGTTGCCTTCATTGAATCGGAGGCATATCTTATGGTTGTTAACCGCAAGGGGAATATTGGCAATGAAGTCGCCAAAGACAACACTAGAGTTATTCATGATTTTGTTAAATCGCAACAGAGAGTATAGAGTAGCATTCCCAGAACCGATGGTGAAGAGGCCAACGCCGCCGCCATCACCGAGATTACCCATAACGATGTTGGAGTCTATCACAGTCCGCAGTTGGGCATTACCCTGAGCCTCAATCTGAATACCAGGAGCAAACGAGGGGCCGAAGCCATTACCTTGCACCGTATTGTTAGCAATAGTCACTCGCCTCTCCGGGGTAGAATTCAGTGTGTTAACCCGCACATAAATTCCTGCTGAAGGACTACTGATGGCCTGGTTGCCGGTAATCGCCACAGTCCCAGTCGCAGCATTGTCCAACTGTACAGCAATGCCATTATTGCCGCCAGTCGCAACATTTTGGGCAATCGTAAGATTGACATCACCAGTAGTGTTATTGACCAAGATGCCGTCATTAAGCACACCACTACTAATTACAGCATTATTAGTAACCGCTACATTACCAGTAACATTTTGGAAATTAAACCCAGGCGCACCATTGACTATTGCCGAGTTGCTAGAGACAGTGGTATTGCCAGTGGTATTATCCATACGAATGGCGGCTCCATTAGTTGTTGTTAAGGCATTGCTGGCAATATTGAGCGTGGCTGAGCTGCCATTGATGAGAATTCCGCGCTCATTGGTTGCAGTGATTCGGTTGTTGAGAATATTTGCAGTACCAGCAAGGGTAGCAGCATTAATGCCGGGCGCTCCCTGACTAGTAATCGCATTGTCCGATACTAGGATATTGCTGACCCCAGTTGCCTGAATACCAGAGGTACCCGGTGTAGCTGCTACGTTGACATCAAAACCAGACAGAACAGTGCTGTTGCCCATCACCACAGTGCCCGTGATCGGCACTAAAATCCCCGCACCCCGTGTAAAGGGAGGATTAAGCTGGATGTTGCTGATCTCTACTGCATCGATAGGCACTTGGCTCCGGGTAGATATCACAGTCACTTGATCAGGAATCGTAAACCCTGTGCTTGCTGGAGCACCTGTATTCGCCAGGGCAAATACATAGTCTCCTGCTGCGGCATTACCCACAGCTACAGATGTGGTAGTAAAGGGAGTCGTTTCTGTACCATTACCGCCAGCTCCCCCCGTTTGATTAACCAACAAAATCCGCAAAGGATTGCCAGTAACGCGGCTAGTAGCCAGAAATTGACTACTTTCTCGTTGGCTAATGACCTGAATAGCATGTTGACGGGCAACACTTTCACCTAGGCGATCAATGCCCCTTAGCTTTGGCAGAGTGCGCTGGTTGGGACTGTTAGTGTAGGGGGAACCGGGGAATGTATACCCAATCATTGCCGCTAGGCGGGTTTGGAACAGGCTGTCATATTGCAGAGAGAGACCTAATGTAAGTTGATCGGTAGGAATTGCCTCTAGCCGTCCCTTTACCCCAACCACACTAGGGCTACCAGATGGGCTGAAATAGTATAACCCGCCATAGCCCCGCAATACTCCTTCATCACCCAATGCGAGAATTTTACCCCCCAACTCTAGATCTGCGGCAGTAGCAGCAGCCTCAAACTCTCGGCGACGATCGAGGAGCAGATTCACGCCAATGCCCGTGGCTGATGGAATAATGGTAAATGTGTTAGAGATAGAATCACCTACTCGATTGCGGGTATTGCCCACGGGGATGTATACATTTAGACGGGCATCCCAGTCACCCAAGGTCTCAAATCCTAGGCCAATCTGGTTGAAAAAGCTGCGTCCTGTGTTGCGGGTGTCGTAGGCAATGTAGCCACCATAGGTACGATCGCCACTAGGACTGTAAAAGCGCTGACCTATCAACAGATTGGTGCCTGCTGCACCATTGTTGTGAACCAATACCCGCCCTTCTAGGAAGGTAATGGACTCACGAGGAACTTGGACGATTGGTGCAAATCCCTCAAACCCGACGTAACCATACTCATGACCTGTGTTGGCACTGTTGTAGCGGATACCCAAGCGAGGAACAACCTCATAAGTTGCTGTAGTTGCAGAAGCAGGCGATGACGCGATACTAGAAAGCGCTAGTTCACCGGCGAATGGTGAAGAACTAGAGCTAGGAGCCAGTAGCACAGTTGCATCGCTTAGGACAGTAGCTTGAGACGCAGTTGGTTGATCGCCTCTAACAGAGGTTGCTTCAAAGGAAGTGCTGTCAGCCTTCGTTGTCTCAGGGATCGCCGCTAGCCGTGGTAACTGCGATCGGGACAGGGCCGATTGGCTTGAAGTTAGTCGAGCAAACGTTGCTGGTGCACCTCGTTGCTGTGTCGCTAGTGCGATCGCGGCTACTGATGGTGAATTGTTCACTGTAGACACCACTCCAGACACCTGTCGGCTTCCAGGGGAGGCAGTTAATGATACTGGTAATGCTTGCGCTGCGCTGGATATTGCAATGCCACTGATCAACACTGCGCCAAGGGAACAAGCTGTCGATACTGGCGAATTAGCTAATTTAGATCGTGTAGTCATCGGTTAAAGAGTCCTCTCCTCATCATCCTGTTATTCAGCCACTACCGTGATTGCTGCTCAAGCCAATGGTCACAGGTAGAAAAAACACTCGCTAACCCCAATAAAATCAAAATTTAGCCTCAACAGAGAACTAACCGGCCCAATAGTTTAGACCAATTAGCCCATATTCAATTAGCCCATATTGTAAGCCAAACTGTACTCACGTCATTAACGTTGTAAGTAAGTTCTCGTGTTAGTCTACCTGATGGACTAATGTTTTCTCAACTAGGTTCCCACAAACTGTAAACCGTGATGCTTGATTCAGTTCAGTGCTTAAATTGCTAGTAACAGTCCACTCAGATTTGGTTAAGAACTGGTTATAGTTGCGACCATTCACCTAACGGTTCATCACTATGCAAGGCTACATTGTCTCTCTAGTTATTTTCACTGGGATTTTTGCACTGTTTAGCTTGGGGCTAAATTTGCAATGGGGCTTTACAGGGCTGATCAATTTTGGACATGTGGCCTTTATGACTATTGGTGCCTACACCACTGTTCTGCTGAGCTTAAAGGGGGTGCCGCTGGTGTTAGCTGTGGCGATCGGTGCCCTCTTGTCTGCCCTGCTGGGATTGTTGATTGGCTTCTCAACACTGCGCCTACGGGAAGATTACCTAGCGATCGTCACCATCGGCGTGGCTGAAGTCGTGCGCCTAATCGTTCTCAATGAAGAATGGCTAACAAGGGGGGCACGGGGCATTCCTGGTTATCCGTTGCCCTTAGAAAATTTTCGCCCTACCCTGATTAGCAAGCTCGTGATGATTGCTCTGCTGACCGCGATCGTTGCCTACGGACTTTGGCGATTGTGGCTGTGGACTCGGCAATGTTTGCAGCGAGGGCAATATCAGCAAACCATCATTAGTGCTGCGGTTGTAGGTAGCTACACAGCGGCTACCTTGCTGCTACTCTACGGCATAGGTGTAGTTGCCCACGGGTTGAAGACAGCAAAAATCCTGAATCCGGGACTATTGGGGCTGCTGGTGTTAGCTGTGTTTGTGGCGATCGTGGTGTTGGCAGTCTGGGTAGGCCAGCAGTTCATCACCAAGCTCACCGACTGGCAGCAGGGAACCATGCTCTTAACTGGAGTTGTTTGCTTAGTAGGCGGCCTCTGGTTCTATGTAGTTGGTGCCAGTGCACTCTACAATTTTGACTACAAAGCAGGGTTGATGCTGGTGCTAGTGGTTACCCTAGCAATCCTCTATGGGCTACTTGAACGCTTAGTGCAGTCACCATGGGGACGAGTGCTCAAAGCCATTCGAGAAGATGAAGACGTAGCGCGGGCACTCGGCAAAGATGTCTTTTGGTACAAACTTCAATCCTTGATGATTGGTGGCGCGATCGCTGGTATTGCTGGTGCCTTTTACACCTGGCAACTCACCTTCATCAATCCTGATGGGTTTACCACCCTGATTACCTTCCAAGCTTGGACAATTGTAGTTGTAGGTGGCGCTGGCAGCAATGCAGGCACGTTGCTGGGCGCTCTGATTTTTTGGAGCTACACCACCCTAACTCGCTTTACCTTAGAAGATATTGTGCCCTTGGATGCTGCCCAACTGGGAGCTTTTCGGATCATGACGATTGGGTTAATTCTTATGATCCTGATGATGTGGCGACCTCAAGGTGTTTTAGGCAATCAAGACGAACTCACCCTAGGACGCTAACTCAACTGCCCCATCTGTCACAACAGTTACCTGATATCTAGGCTATGGTTTAGTTATGAATCTTCTAACCGCCACGCCCTTACGTCAGTACGTCAAGCCTATGGTGATGATCGTGCTTTTGCTTGCTGCTGCCTACGTCTCTGTCTGTCTATTGTTGCTGTGGCAACAGGCGCGGTTTATCTTCTTTCCCCATGCAACGCTAGAAAAAACCCCAGAAACCTTTGATCTGCCCTATGAAACGGTATGGATCCCAGTTACTGCTGCCAAGGACAAACCTGAGCATTTACACGGTTGGTGGATTCCAGCCCGTCAGCCCCATGGCAAGGTGTTGTTGTATTTACATGGTAACACCAACAACATTGGCGCTAATGTGGAACATGCCGGACGATTTCATCGGTTGGGCTTTTCGGTATTGCTCGTTGATTATCGCGGGTATGGGCAGAGTGAGGGCAGTTTCCCATCGGAGCAACAGGTCTATGCTGATGCTGAGGCAGCTTGGCACTATTTGGTGCAGCAGCGAGGCATCAATCCAGAACAGATTGTGATTTATGGTCATTCCCTAGGTGGGGCGATCGCGATTGAGCTGGCAACTCGCCATCCCCAAGCCTCTGGTCTTATCGTCGAGAGCAGTTTCACCTCTA
>JANWZG010000274.1 GCA_025054735.1 Cyanobacteriota bacterium
TACAGGATTGTTCCAAAATGCCCATGACCAATTTGAGTACTGACTGAAGTTTACTTGCGATTCATTGTAACCACCAAGAGTAGTAGAAGCTGGACTTAGAGCTACCAGTTTGTTGATTCCACCTAGCCTCTCGGAAATCTCGTATGATACATAGGATCCTAAACTATGACCCACTAAGCTAATATTAGCTGGTGAAATACCCCAGGATTGAAGAGTGTTTTTTGCTGCTTCTGCTACAGAGTCAATCCATGCGGAAGCGCCTTTTAACCCAACTTTTCCTGTTCTAGCGTCATCCCAGTCAAGAGTGAGAACTTGGTAATCACCACCTCTCCGCCAACCGTCATACTCCTCAATAGCTCCTGCAAGACCTTTAAAATCTCCTGCTGTACCATTCCAGCCATGAATCACTACCCATGTCGGCTTGTTTTCAATGTAGCCAGGACTATTAACACGTTCAAAGGTAATATGACGATTAGTTCCTCCTTGTGTCTTACCAATGTACTTTTGAACCCAATCGTACTCAACTACATTGACAAAAGAGGTGCTATAGAAGGTTCCTGATAAACCAGTCTGGTTCTTTGCAACAATCTTAAGCAACCAACGACCAAGAGGCATGTCTTGAGGAATATTCAATTTGGCAGTGAATCTTCCCTCTCCTGGCAGATGAGTTAGAGTCCCTCCAACCTGCCTACCTCCAATGTAAAACTTCATGTCAGATGTGTTAGAACTGCCAGAAATTGCCAGGGTATCGCCCCGGAAAACCCTACTGGAATTGTTGTCGATTGAAACAAGGGGAGGTTGGATTACTCCAGGGAGGGGATTATAACCACTGCCTGGTGGTAAAGGGCTAGAGTTTGGTGGATTACCGTAGATATAGGCACTGGGAACCCAGAAATTAGTACCCTTCACCTTGAACCAGCGGGCATCAGGGGTGCCTAGCCACATGTCAGTACCCGTCTCGCCGTAGGTCCAGGCATCGAACTCTAGGCGTTTGCCGTTGGGTTCATTGCGGTTGCTTCGATCGGCAAAGCGGGGACTATAACGCAAGTTCACTCCAACGCTAGGGCCAACTGTGCCACTGAAGTTAACGTAGGTGATATTGCCTGGACTTGGTGTCGAACTAGGGGGTGGAGTAATGGGAGTTCCTGTTCCCGGTTGTTGAGTAGTAGGCAAGGATAGCCGTTGATTGGGAAAAATAGTGGTGCTAGTCAGGGGCCTACCAAACTCATCAGTGATTTCGCGCCAACGGTTGCCGTTGCCGAGTTCTCGCTGGGCGATTGCCCACAGAGAGTCGCCAGGTTTAACAACATAGATGCGACGGCCTGTAGGCGGTAGAGGTTGAGGTTGGGGAGGAGCATTGCGATTGCGCAACTCCCAATAGGATTTGATCGGGTTTAGTGTGGCATTTTGCACGGTTGTTAGGTTACTGCTTTGAGAGCGTTTGTAGTTCGGCCCTGTTTGCAGTTCTAGGTGCAGGTGATTTGCACTGCCGATCGTCCCAATGGTTTGCCCCGCTTCAATCCGTCCACCCGCAACTGCTACCGTGTCCAAGTGGCCATAAATCCACAGCTTGCCATCATCACCCTGAACGCCAATGAAGTAGTTGCCTCTGGTTTCCTGGATGCCACGGACGATCGTGCCCCCCACAGGCACCTTCACAGGTGTGCCTTTTGAAGCTGACATATCCAATCCAGAATGCCATATACCAATCCCGGCACGATACCCAGGGTCAAGCAAATATCCGGCGGTGACTGGAACCCGTTTGCCAAAGATCGCGTTAGATAGATCGGTGTAAATGTTGCGGATAGAAGGTGGTGTTAAATGTCGTTCGTCTTTATAGTCAGGCCAACCGTAGTCAAACCGGGTATTATCCTTGGTGTATTCGTTCCATTGAGCATTGCTCAATGAACCTAGCTCTGGATAATAACCAACAGGTTGAGGCTGAGGCTGGGGTTGAGGCTGAGGCTGGGGGGGTGCAGCATCAATAATTGCTCCAGAAATCCACTGGGTGCCATTTGTTCCAGCAATGCGATACCATTTGTTAGTAGCACCAGGATCAGGATAGGAAATATATTGCCCAGTTGTCCAACCATCAAAAGTTACCGATGTACCATAGCCACGACTACCCACTGGAGAATAACTTTGTGATGGCCCAGAGCGCACGATCGCCCCAACAGTTGAAGTTACCTTGCCAGTCTAACTAACAGCGGTAAAAGCAGCCCGCTTACTCGGCACTGCAACACCTTCACCACTCCAGTTAGGAGGAATGTAGCTAGCCGGAATCTCCTCATCCTCTTGGGGTTTTGTCGCCAGTGCCAGTGCTACCGCAGCCGCCAGGTTCAACAAGCCTACACCCGTCTCAGAATTCCAGCCAGGTTCGTCCAAATCCGTGGCGGTAGACTTCAAAATCTCAATCACCTGGCGATAGCTCAGGTCAGGGTTCGCCGCCCACACCTGAGACACCGCCCCCGTCACCTTCGCCGTCGCCACCGACGTTCCTGCCATCGTGCCCAGGTCATCCCCCACCGTCGAGAGTTCAGGGTTGGCGGCGGTGCCGCCGGGAGCGACGATATCCAGCCCATAGCCATAGCTGGAAAAGTCACTGCGATCCATTGCCTTGGCTAGAGCAATCTCTTCATTCACCCGCTCAGCAGCGCCGACGGTGATGATGTTGTCAAATTCCTGAGAGGCTTGACCCAGGGCTGACATCACGCCGCCATCATTGCCTGCTGCCACCACCAGCAACACACCGCTTTGGCGAGCATATTCAATGGCAGCGCGTTCTGCCGGAGTCAGTTCATAGCGGGTGGTGACTGAACCATCTGGGTTAATTTGGGTAAGATCCAAACTCAGGTTAACTACCCCATTGGGTTGCCCTGACTGACGGAAGTGATCTACATACTCCACTAGGGATTCTGCCCATTGCCCAGAGCCGATCGCCCGTCCTACCCACAGGGGAGCCTGATCATTGATGCCTTCGATACCAATGCCATTATTACGGGTGGCACCGATGATGCCCAGAATATGGGTGCCGTGTTCGTTGCCCTCACCAAGTTGCATCAGGGAATTGTCATCGTTGGCGACCCAGTCACGCCCGGAGGTGATACGGGAATAGTCAATGTCGGGGTTGTTGGCGGCAAAGCCCGTGTCGATGATGCCAATCAGGGGTTGGTTGACGATCGGGAAGTTATAGTCTGCGGGAATAGGCAGTAGGATATGGCTGCTCTCTGGGATGTCGATGGTGTCAAAGAGAGGTTCTGGTGGCAGCGGGTTGGTGGGATCTGTGGGGAGAGTTGGTACTTCAGGGACAATCGGCACTCCTGGCTGGACAGGTGAACTATCCCCAGGTGGAGGAGTTGGTGCTGGAGGAAATACACTATCACCAGGATCACCGGGCAATACTGGTGTTGGGGGTTCTAGTACGCTGGGGTCAGAGGGGATTGGGGGTGGGATGAGATTGGCGATCGGGGTGATGTAGGGCTTGGTATACTCAATCAACGCCTTGCCCAGATTGGAGGTGCGCCAATCCTTGCCTGGGGCAATCCAGTCATCCATCTGCTCCGTCACCCCATAGGCATTCCGCACTTGGAAGATTACGTCGTTGTAGTCGCGGTCAGTTCCCTTATCCATCCGCAAATCTTCAAACACAAAGGTGTTGCCCGTACCTGTCATATCCACGATTTGTCCTACATGGAATGCCTCATTGGGGTTAGCTGTTACCAACGAGAAAAGAGGACGCTTGTCACCACCCACTGTAGGATCCTTCACCACATCATAGACGGAGCCGTTGGGCACGAGCATGAAGGCGTATTGCCCATAGGGATTGACGGTGAACTGCTTCACACCCTTATAGTCACCACTGTTGTAATCCTATTCGCCCAGCTCGCCCTTGAAGCGGGCACCCTCCGTGGGGTCATCAATGACGATGTATCCCAACTCAGACTTGCTTAGGGCGCGGCGGGCAGCTTCTTTGATGAATTCAGGGGAGCCAGGGACGAGGGTTTCCATGCCCTCTAGGCTAAACAGGGCTAGTTGACCGCGATAGCCACCACCATCGAACAGGTAGTCGATGCCGATTTTGCCTGTGGAGTCGGTAAGGAAGTAGCCACTGGTGTAGGGGGTGAGGTAGGGAGAAGTGATGAGGTCGTCTGGAACGGTTTTGGGAAGGATGGGGGCGAGGTCGCCTGTGAGTGGGTCACCACTGCTAGCCAAGACGGGGGCGACTAGATCGGTTGTGGTGCTGGGGGAGAGCGGGTTGTTAGTAGGGAGGGGCGATCGTAGTCCTGATACTGCCCCTACCAGAATGTCTTCCGTGGCAACCTGAAGCAGCCCATTGTCGGGTAGCACGGTCAAGGCGCTGGGCTGGAGAGGGCCAGGCTGAGAACCAGACAGATTGAGCGGATCCAGGCTAGGAAGAACGGGCTGAAGCTGTGGCTCAAGGGGAGCATTGGTCGAACTGGAGTCGGAGAATAGCATAGTCAGCACCTAAATGATTGAGCGGAAAAGTAGAGGACTGCATCGCAGCCTTCATTAACCCTCTCGGATGCCAGAGCAGAATTTTATGCAAGATGGGCAACATTTTTCCAAAAAACAGGCGTTGTTGCACAATTGAGATAAAAAGACAGATCTCGACTTAAGGGAGAGTGAGATTAAGCTTCGACCACATAGGTATCCAGCTTAGCGATCTGGATCATCCGATTCAGCGCCGCACATTTAAGGAATAATTCCACTGCCTGATTGTCAAATTTACGCGAACTCAGATTACCCCCAAAAATAGCCTTGAAGCGGAACATGGTGGTTTTCGCCAACGAACGCCGATGATAGTTAGCATCATACTTCCACGTTTCGCGTCCATGCTTGCGGATGTAGCGGAGATTCTCATCTCGTGGATGAGGAGGTGTTTTGCAGTTGCCATGGTGCCAGATCACCGCATCGTTGTGAGGTGGGATGACTGGCTTGGCATCTTGCTCAGTAATCTGGTCATAGCAGTGACGATGGTTCTAGGCTCCATCTGCTGAGACTTGCTCAACGTCTCCCTCAATTGCCTCAAGGAGATCGTTCAAGACCTCACCAGCGTGAACGTCATTGGTTGTGACCACCGCTGCCAGGATTTCTCCAGTCGCCTCATCGACTCCTAGGGGCAGTTTGCGCCACGTGCGTCGCTTACTAATTCCATGTTGACGGGTTTTCCATTCCCCTTCGCCATAGACGTTTACCCCAGTCGAATCAACGACGACATACCGCGCTCCTGCTTTAGGCAGTAGGGGTTAAGACTACGGTCAGTTTGCTCAAGCGGCGCGATAGGGTGCTGTGGTCGGGCACTGACAATGCTAGTCCCATCAAGGCAACTATTGACATGAGCAATCCTTGACATTGCCGTCCTGCCAGTCAATAGACCGCTTTCACGGTTGCCATCGTCACCATGGCTAGGTTGCTATAGTACGGT
>JANWZG010000275.1 GCA_025054735.1 Cyanobacteriota bacterium
ATTACCTGCATTTACGAACTGCCTATTGCTTTCTATCGCACGAGCCAGACCATTCAGCAGGAGGAGGCCGATCGCTTTCCCCAATTTGCCCAGGCACTAGTGGCAGCCCGTGAACCATCGTGGAAGATTAAGCGCAAATATCAAGAACTTCAGCTAGCTGATCGCATCATCGTTCCCTCTAGTTTTGTACTGGCTTCGGTCACCAATGAGGGCATTCCCCCAGAGCGCATTACCGTTATCCCCTATGGCGCACCGATCGACTACTTTCAACCCCAACCTAAGCCTGACTCTGTATTCCGCGCTTTATTCGTAGGTCGAGTTGGGCCTCGAAAAGGTGTGCACTACCTGCTAGAGGCATGGCGATCGCTGCAGTTGGTCAATGCCGAGTTGATGATGGTTGGCATTAATGAGTTTCCCTCTGATTGGTTTAGCCGTCACGCTGAGCGCGTGCACTACTTGCCCTCTGTACCCCATGCTAGTCTTCAGCAATATTACAGCCAAGCCTCGGTGCTAGTGTTGCCCTCTTTGGTTGAAGGCATGTCTCTCGTACTGTTAGAAGCGATGGCCTGCGGCATTCCTCTAATCACCACACCCAATGCGGCTGGCTTGGATTTGATTACCGATGGGGTTGAGGGTTTTATTGTGCCTATTCGGGATGTGGATGCGCTGAAGACGCGGTTAGAGTGGTGCTATCAGCATCCTGAGCAGTTGGCAGCCATGGGACGCAATGCTCGTCGCAAGGCAGAGGAATTAAGTTGGACGCTTTACCGCGATCGTATCCGACAAACTGTGATGGCTGCGTTATCGTGATGTAGGTAGACCCTTGGGCTTGAAATGGGTAAATTCATGGCTTCACGGCAACGACTGCTCTTAGCAATCATCTTTAGTTTGGCTCTGGCAGTGGCATTGGCTGGCAATTGGCTGTTCAGTGCCAGTAGTGCTAGTCGTCAAAGCACCTTCTCAACCGTTGTCGCTAACGTCACAGAAACCTCTGCCCAACAACAGCCAGTTACTTTTATCCCTCCCCCTAAACCAGCAACCCCGCCCGCTGTGGATATGGCTCGATTGATGCACCATGTCCAACGTCTCAGCTATGAGCGGGTACAAAACCGCGATCGTGCTCGTGCTCGTGCTTACATTACCCAAGTCCTCACGGCGGCAGGCTGGCAAGTGGTTGAGCAATCCTTTGGGAATGGCGGAGTCAATCTAGTGGCCGATCAGCCATCAGCAGTTAGACCTGTTAAGACTCTGCTAGTTGGTGCCCACTATGATACTGTGCCGCGATCGCCTGGTGCTGATGACAATGCCACTAGCCTCGCAACCCTGTTGGAACTAGCCCGTCTACTGCGGCCTATTTCCCTATCTGCGCCACTACGGTTAGTCGTCTTTGACCAGGAAGAAATTGGTCTACTAGGCAGCACTGCCTTTGCAGCCCGTGCTGACAACCTGAGAGGGCTAAAAGCTGCTGTCATTATGGATATGCTTGGCTATGCTTGCTATCAACCCGGTTGCCAGCGCTATCCTGCTAGCGTGCCAGCTAATCTGCCCAATAGCACTGGGGATTTTTTAGCTGTGATTGGCAACGAGGAAAATGCTGAGTTATTAGCAGCCTTTATCACCCCCGATCGTGCCCAGTCCTTTCAAATCAATCGGCTCCTAAATCTACAGTATCAGCCATCTACAGATCGTCTGCCAGCAGTAATAGCCTTACCCGTGCCATTGCGCGGCATCCTGACCCCAGACTTGTTGCGCAGTGACCATGCACCATTTTGGCAGCAACAGATAGGGGCTGTTTTGCTCACGGATACAGCGAATTTTCGCTCGCCCCACTATCATCAACCGACAGACACTCCACAGCACATTGATCAAGCTTTTTTTGCTAAATCAGCTCAGTTGGTTGTCGATGCCACCGTCAACTTGTTGCAGCAGCTTCAATAGCATAAATTTACACCTTACTCATTAAGCAATAATGTTTATCAGGATGTGCTCCTAGAGTAGGGAAACGTAGCAGAAACGGTTGGTTAGGACAAATTATTAGGACAAATTAATTACCGTTAGGGCTACTCGTGAGGACTTGAGTCTTCACTACTAGCGTCTTAACCATATCTTAACTAGATCGCGTATTGCTACAGCAAAAAGGAGCACGGTTGTAACAACTCAAATCGAGATTGGTTTATGCTTGAAAAGCCTTGTCTCAAGAGACTTCTGGGCATTTTCTCAAGCTTTTTAATTTGCTGGTTGCTTAACGAAATATTAACTACTTCTGGCATGGTTTCTTTACCTAAGTGTGGGACGGTATGCATGGCTGTGTATCCAGTTTACGTCTCTAGATTGCCTACTGGGTTCGCAGTTAGTTTACTTACCAATCTTCCTTAACCTCAAAAACTATGGCAGGTAATCACGTTATCTTTTTCCACCCAGATGGCATTAGTCCTTCCGTGTGGACTGCTGCCCGTGCCCTCACGGCTGGCCCCGATGGTAGGCTGAACTGGGATCGCATGGACAACTCTGGGGTTTACCTGGGGCACATGCAAGACCAACTAACAGGTACCTCCAATGGTGGGGCTGTGACCCATGCTACAGGGGTCAAGGTTTATGCAGAATCCTTTGGGTTAGATCGGCAGCGGGATGCCAATGGCCAACCGATCGACCTAGACCCCTCTCCTACAGTTGTGCGATTCATTGACCAGCCCCTGACATCTCTCTCTGGGCGCACCAATCGCACCATTATGCAAGAAGCAGTGGAAGCCAACAAAGCCACTGCCCTAATCAACTCTGGTTTCATTGCTGAACCGGGTACGGGTGCGTTTGCTGCTCAGGTAGGCTATGCTAACGTTCCGGCTGGGGCAACGGGTTTTAGTGTGTTCCCCCGCGCTCAGTTTGCAGAAATTACTCGTCAGGTTGTCGAGTCTGGCATTGACATTATTCTTGGGGGTGGTGAACTGCACTACTTGCCTGAAGGCACAACGGGTCGCCATGTGACGGCGGCAATCGACGCTAACCCTGCAAACCGCGGTTCTAGCAACCGTCCTAGCACTAACCTCATCACTAGGGCGCAGCAGTTGGGCTACACCGTAGTGTATACCAGAGATGAACTGTTCGCGCTGCTAGCCCAAGCTAACCCACCCCAAAAGGTGCTTGGTATTTTTGCTGCCATTCACACCTTTAACGACTTCCCAGAAGAACGGCTTACCACTGTTGGAGCGACTAGCGGTAGTGAGGCAGCCCTAGGGCGTAGTGCCAGCACTACTAACCCAGCTCCCTTTTACGTGCCGACGGCTCCCACTGCGGCTGAGATGTTGGAGGTCGCACAGAAGCTAATGGAGCGCAACCCCAAGTTCCGCAATGGCTCTCTCGCGATCGTAGAAGAAGAAGGTACAGACAACTTTGGTAATGTCAACAATGCCCCAGGGATGCTGGAAGCTGCTAAGCGAGCGGATGCGGTCTTAGGGGTAGCGATGGATTTTATCAAGAAATATCCTAATACCCTACTACTGACGGCAGCAGATAGTGAAGCAGGTGGTTTGCAAATTTGGCAGTCTAGCCCGGTACAAAGTCCTACAGCCAATGTGGGTACGATCGGTGCTAACCCGGTGTCTGGTGGTGCGAGCAGCATCGTTTCTGGCGACCCAACCTCTACTCCTGTTAGCTTTAGTAACCCCTTAGATGGTGTACGCGGACAGAACACACCACCGTTTATTTCTGCACCTGACCGCAATGGTAACACTTACCCCTTTGCCATAGCATGGTCAGGCACACCCGACTTTGCGGGGGCGATTGTCGCCAAGGCCCACGGTCTTAACGCCGATAAGCTGCCAGAAACTGTGGACAACACTGATATATATCGGTTGATGTATGAAACCCTGTTTCCAGAGCGCGGCCCCCTGCCTGCCAAGCGTGTAGGCCCAACCCCTCCGCTGCCAACTCCTCCAATTGGCAGAACACCAGCGGCCAATGCCCAAGGCAATGTTATCTTCATTCACCCCGATGGTGCGGGCTATACTCTGTGGGGTGCAGCACGGATGAAGACTGTAGGTGCTGATGGTCGCCTGCACTGGGATACCATGTCCGACTCTGGTGTGTATGTGGGGCACCTGAGCGATCGCCTCGTGGGTAGCTCTGACGGTAGCGCGGTCACCCACGCCATGGGGGTGAAGGCCTGGGATGATTCCTATGGCTTCCAGCCCGATGGCACAACCCTATACCGCCCGTTATCTGGAGCAGCTCCTGGCACAACAATCCTAAAGGAGGCCTTGGCGGCTGGTAAGGCGATCGCCATCATCAACACTGGGATCATTGCGGAACCTGGGTCTGGGGCATTCCTTGCCCAGGAGGCAAATCGGGCAAATGCTGCTGCCATTACTCGGCAAATTATTGAAACTGGTAACCCTAGCCGTCCAGGTGCCCGCGCCGATGAGCGGATTGTCATCCTAGGAGGTGGCGAACTGAACTACCTGCCTGCGGGTACAACTGGTCGGCACGTAACGGCAGCAATTGATGCAGCCCACCCTGCTAGCATCTATCGTCCCACCCAGAACTTAATTACGCTGGCACAAAGCTATGGGTTCACGGTCGTCTACACCCTGGCTGAGTTGCAGGCAGCGACCGCAAACCCAGCGACAGCTCCTCGGAAGCTGTTGGGCATCTTCTCGGCAGATGATATGTTTGACGATCGTACCGAGGAAGCACTACGGCGCAACACGGCAACACCGTTGGATCTCTATCGGGCTGATAACTATAGCACCAGCAGCACTGCCAACCCCACTCGTGCCAACAACACCACCCCTTCTACACTGCCTGCACCGCCTACCCTAGCGCAGATGTTGGATGCTGCCTTGCGGATTGTCTCTCAAGATCCTGACGGATTCATGATTGTTGCTGAAGAAGAGGGGCCTGACAACTTTGCCAATGCTAACAATGCAGTTGGGGCTATTGAAGCTGTCCGGCGGGCAGATGAGGCGATCGGCATTGCTATGCGCTTTGTTGGCGACAACCCTAACACTCTAGTACTGACCACTGCCGACAGTGAAGCTGGTGGCTTACAGGTCTTCCAGCCTGTACCCTTTGCCCCTGGCTATCCAGTGCCACCCGCCACCTTGGCAACTCCGCCCACTGTGCCCGTCAACCCCACTGGCTTACCCTCGACAACTACCCCTCAAATGCCTGTGGATGGTGAGCGTGGACGGACAGGCCCTTGGCTGGCCTTCGACTCCCCAGCAATCCTGGCGGATCCAGCTCAAGGTCGTCAGCCCTTTAGTGTTGCTTGGGCGGGTACTCCCGACTTTGCGGGTTCCATCCATGTCAAGGCCCATGGTCGCAATGCGAATCTGTTGCCCCAGACAGTAGACAATACGGATATTTACCGCTTGTCCTATCTCACCTTGTTTGGACGCTCCCCTGATCCAACTGTCCTGCGTCGGGA
>JANWZG010000276.1 GCA_025054735.1 Cyanobacteriota bacterium
CATTTAGTGAGACAATGCTGACGGGGATCACAGCGATAGATGCATGATCCCCCTTATCGTCTCAATGCTGTGGATAACCTGCTATGCCTTCATCCAGCCCCCTAACGTCCCAGATTGTAACTGAGCACCTAATCCGTAGTGAACCTGAGTTACTGACTACCTTAGGCGATCGCCTCCAGCTAGACTACTGGTTGGAGCCAGAAGGTTTACCAACTACAGCCTCGGATGGTTTGGATGTCGTGGTGGGACTAAGCCGGATGCCCAAGCAGTTGCCCCCCAAGTATTTCTATGACGATCGTGGCTCAGCGTTGTTTGACCAGATTTGCGAACTACCAGAATATTACCTAACCCGTACAGAAGCTAGCATTCTCAGAGCCGGTGCCCCAGACATTGCCCAGATCACAGGTGCTTGTGAGCTAGTAGAGCTTGGCAGTGGCAGTTCTACCAAAACCCGAATTTTGCTGGATGCCTACCAAGCCCAAGGCTATCCTCTGCGCTACTTGCCGATTGATGTCAGCAAGGGAGCACTAGAAGTGAGTGCCTGTCGTCTATTGCTAGACTATCCCACCCTCCAGATTCATGGCTTAGTCAGCACCTACGATTTGGCCTTGGCCAACCTGCCCCCTAGTCTGTTGCCCACCCGTTTGATTCTTTTCCTAGGCAGCACCTTGGGCAATCTCAACCCAGAGGAATATGAGCTGTTTATGGAACAAGTACAAAGCGCACTCCAGCCGGGTGAATATTTTCTATTGGGGATTGATTTGCAAAAGCCTGTGGACTTGCTAGAGGCGGCATACAACGACAGTCAGGGCATAACTGCTGCATTTAACCGCAATATGCTACATCACCTCAACTGGCGTTTCCAGGGTGACTTCCAGCCCGATCGCTTCCAGCACGAGGCTGTCTATAACCCTACCCTGCACCAGATTGAGATTTATCTCCGTAGCTGCCAAAGGCAAGTAGTGCACCTGCGAGATTTGAACCTAACCGTAGAGTTTGATGAAGGTGAGGCAATTCAAACCGAGATTTCTCGGAAGTTTAATCTGGCAAAAGTTCAACGAGATTTGTGCGATCGTCATCTAATACCCGTGCAGGTCTGGACAGATGCCAACCAATGGTTTGGGCTGCTCCTCTGCCGCTATGAACCCGCCTAGACGCTAGTAACAAGCTCGAATTGCGGTAAGCCTGCTGCGCGCCTAGCATTGGTGTTTTCTGCCTCCATGGCAATCTTGGCAGTCAGCTTTGGTACTAGAGCTTGCCATTGCCGATCGCCCAACTTAGGCACCAGTGAAATTTGCATAGTTTCAGTGACATCCACACCCTCTTCTAGTGCTAAGGCCATGACCACCCCACTCACTAACTCATCCACAGTGTCCAGGGTACCATCCGTAGTATCCACCAAGAGGGTCGTGGGTTGTTCGCCTACTTGACTCACAAGCTGCTGCATGGCCATCGCCAATTCCGTAGCGAGAGCTTCCTCTGGTTGAGACCAATCAGGAAACAGAATCAGGTTTTGTTGACTTAGCTTTAGTGGCAGCAGTGTTGCCTCGATTAAAGCCTTTGCGACTACTTCTGCCATTTGTGTCCAAGAGAACTGAGCAGCCTGAGCTAGGCCGGCTGTGTATAGTCGTCGGCGCACAGTAGGCTTCTGCACCTCGCATAATGCCTCTGCCATTCCCACCACATCGTTGTCATCTACATACAACACCGCATCTCCAGCCACTTCAGGTATAGAGCCATTAGCACAAGTGATTACAGGGCAACCACAGGCCATTGCTTCTACGATCGGCAATCCAAACCCTTCGTACTGGGAGGGATACACCAAGGCGATCGCCCCCGAATAGGCCACAGCTAACTCTTCATCGCTCAACCGCAACAGATGGACGGTCAAGCCCTCGGTACAGGCACGAAACTCGTCCTCCAAGACTCCAGCAGAACCAACAGATACAATGTCAAATCCCTGCCGACTGGCAAGGTAGGCAAGGGAGCGATAAAACAGAATCGTGTTCTTATAGCCAATGCTGCTGCCTACGAGCAGGAAGTAGGGTTTGTCGATACCATACTTGCGCTGAAAATTGGCGATCGCCTGCGGACTAGCAGGCTTAAAGATAGGTGCAACTCCTTCTTTGGCGATCGTTACCCGTGCTGGATCGATCGTGGGGAAAAAGTGGAGCAAATCCCGCGCTGTGCTCTCAGAAACTGCAATATAAGCTGATGCCTGTTCAATAGCCTGACGCTTTTCGCGCCACATAAAATCATCCAGGTTGACATCGCTGTCTTTGGTAGCAGCCACCTCCGGAATCATGTCATGCACCATCAGCACTGAAGGTGTGGTTAGGGGAGTGCTGTAATAGGTAGAGATAAACAAATCGGCAACTTCTTCGTCACAAAGTTCCTGAAGTAACGCGCGATCGTCCTCTAGGCGATTGTAGTCATGAGGCGGAATCCGGCGTGTGCGAATTTCAGGAATGCGGGGCGCTGTGCCTGCCCGATCCAGCAGCACTAGGTACTGGGCAAAATCTGTCTGTGCCCATTCCTCCAGCAGAGTCCGCCAGACACGGGCAATCCCCGTCTTGTAGCGCTGGAAAAACACCCCATCGATGAGGATCTTTGGATAGGTTCGCAGGTATTTTTGGATAAACCGTCCCCGGTTGCGGATGTGCAGAGCAATCTGGTCTAAGCGTCCATCCCGCCCGGTGGCATTGGTGATGTGGCGAATCATGTGCTTAAGGGCAGGTACAGCAATCATCTGATACCCAGCAGAGGTAAATCGGTGACAGAGATCCACGTCGTCCCAATAGCCGGGGCCATAGTCTTCTGTCCATCCCCCCAAGCGCTGTAGGGTGCGGCGATTTGCACAGAGCGCCCAGCCCTCAACGTAACGAATGCCCAATTCATTGCAACAAGGCCCTGCACCTGATAGTCCTTCCATGGCGCTGGCACACAAAAAGGCCCAAGGCAACTCTAGAATCTCTAGGTCATTGTTGAGATGTAGCAAAAAGGTGCCCGTGGCGATCGCCAACCCTTGGTTATTAGCCGCCGCAAACCCCAAGTTCGTAGCATTGCGAATTAATGTCACCTGATGACGATGGCAAAACTCCCGCAGAGCTTGCTCTCCCTCTGGTTGGCTACCATTATCGACAAAAATCACCTGGGCATGGCGCAGATGCTCCATATTGCGTTCCCACAGTTCTAAAAACTCGGTGTGATCCCACCAGGGCACCACCACACTCAGGCTATAGTCAAAATCAGGCTGATAGCATCGCCAGACATAGTGATGGCTAAGGTAAGGATCGTGGCGAATGTACGTTAACCAGCGGGTGACAAAGCGGCCAATTTCTTCCGAGCAACGGCTAACCTTTTCTGGGGTATTTTCCAAACCCCGACTTTTAGACTCGTAGTGATACAGCAGCACATGGGGAAGACAAACGTTACGATACCCCTTTTCCAACAGCTTTAGACACACATCCACGTCGTTAAAGGCGACTGCTAGGGTTTCATCAAATCCACCAATTTCCTCAAAAACACTGCGTCGGCAGAGAAGACAAGCAGCCGTTACCGCTGACCAGTTTCTAACGTGGTTGTGGGCGACGGTGATATTGGTAGGGCTGCCATTGACTTGCACACCAGCATGTTGCACGCTGCCATCAGGATAGAGTAGTGTAGCCCCTACGGCTCCGATCGTAGCTCTCTGGGCATATTCCACCATGGCTGTTACCCAGTCGGGTGTAATCACCTTGGTGTCATTATTGAGAAATAGCAAATAGGTGCCTGTTGCTGCCTGGGCTGCGACATTGTTGAGGCGGGGGTAATTGAAGGGAATATCTAGGGGAAGGCAACGGAAGCGATCGGGTTCCTTGGCCTGCCAATGGGCGAACAGAGCATGGGTTGCTGGTTCCACACTGCCATTGTCAACTACGATCACCTCATAGTCTGGGTAGGTCGTCTGGGTAAAAATCGACTCCAGACAGTCCCCTAGCAAGTCCGCGAGGTCACGGGTGGGAATAATGATGCTGACACGATCGTAAGCCTGAATCGCATACCGAACCGTATAGGCCCGCCCATCGTCATGGGGAATCACCCGCGCCGACTCACCCCGTCGTTCCAGTGCTGCTACTAATGCTTGATAGGCCCCTTCCCCCAGGGTGGTTTCAGTTGTAACTCGTCGATAGTACAGCAACTGGGGACTATGGAGGATCTGGGTCGTTTGTTCCGACAACCGGAGCACCAAGTCATAGGTAGCGGCCTGCCCATACTGAGAGTCCCACCCCCCTAAGTCAACCAAGCGAGACCGACGATAGGCTGCCAGATTGCCGATATAGGGATAGGACAGCAGGGTTTCTGGACTCCAATCAGGCTTGAAGGATGGATCTTGCAGGCGATCGTCGTCGGTAATCCACGCCTCATCGGAATACACCATGTCAGCCTCTGGGTGCTGGTTGAGCAAGACTGCCACCTCAAACAGGGCCTGGAGAGCAAGACGATCGTGTTGACCCAGCACCAGCAAAAAATCGCCTGTAGCTTCAGCTAGGGCTATATTTACAGCTTCTGCAAAGCTTTCTAGGCGCGATCGTTGTAGCACGTGAATGCGATCGTCTGACATCGCTGCCTTGGTGACTGGATCTAGAGCAGCATCGACAACACAATAAAGCTGCCAATGGGGATAGAGTTGATGGCTGACGGAGGCGATCGCAGCCTGCAAAAACAACTGCTGCACTGACTCTACCACTGGGATGACCACTGTGATGATGGGGTGATCCGTGAAGTCTACTAAGCGATCGGTCATGGATTGCACATCAGCATCCGTAAGTACATGGTTGTCTAGCCAAGTCTGAAACTCAGGATTGGTGGCACGCAGTGGTTGTAAAGAATTGGCAATGGGTGACATGGGAAATTAGTTACAGATAGATCAGAGTGATCAGTGACAAATCCTAGGGGTTCACAGTGTTACATACTGGCAGAGTACCCAATCCAGCCGCTGCGATTGCAGTGTCATCATCCACACTCGATGCAATCCGGGCCGTTAATCGGGGTGCAAGCTGTTGCCACTGGGCAGTCTCTAGCGCTCCAACAATGATGATTCGCGGATCTGTTTCTATCTCAATCCCTAATTCTACGGTTAAGGACAGTAACGCTCCCGACAGGGCTAAATCGACATCAGCCTCATCCACTCCTTCGGCATAGACTAGCAGCGTCACTTGGTCTGCGTCAGGATGGGTTACGACCAACTGCAAAGCTTTCACCAGACTATCGTGCAGTAACTCTTCTGCTTGCGTCCAGTCGGGAAAAAGAATCAGCGTTGTAGGGGTGAGTTGCGCTAACCAGTCGATGGTTTCTATGGTGGCAGTCTGGTCAGGACTATGATCTGCCTCTACAGCATTCACCCAGCGGGGGGGAACATAGTTG
>JANWZG010000277.1 GCA_025054735.1 Cyanobacteriota bacterium
GTAATAGTGCCTGGGTGGGTACCTTCCACCGTGGTATCATCCACAGCCGTCACAGTCACCGTTTGGGCAACGTTCCAATTCCCAGGGGTAAAGGTAACCGTAGTGGCACTGGTGGTCAACTGGCTACCCGAATTCAAGGTAATCACCACATTAGCAGTGGGCTGGCTGCGTAGCACCAGGGTGTAGGTATCTGTAGCACCGCCCTCGGTGACGTTGGTGCTGGCACCCGACTCAATTAGCAGCACCCCCGGTGCACCCGCGTTGAAGTGACCAGGGTTGCCAATGTCCCCGCCTGTGGAGGTACGAGAATTTTGAGCATCGTTCACCGTGGAAAGTACCCAGTCTGTATCAATCGTCTGATCCGCTAGTTGATCCACAGGTGCCCAGCCACTGCGGGTTTGGGTGCGGATGGTGCCGGGGAAGGTCTGGTCACCGTAGGTGAGGCGATCGACTAACATGCCATTGTTGTCATATAGATTGATTTCGTCAGTGCGACCGAGGTTATTGCTGCCCCCTAAGCCACCAATCACCTTCACGCTATTCGGCAAGCTCCATGCCGCCCGGAACGCTGCTGCACTGGCTTCAGTCAAAATTACTGACTCACCCGGTTGCACAACACCAAAGCCACTTAGGTCAAAGGAACCAGGCACACGGGAGTTATCATCGAAGCTCCACCCCGTCATGTTCACCGGAGCATTGCCCACGTTGGTAAATTCCACAAATTCACCATTGGCACCGTCGTACATGTACTCAGTGATTTGGATGTTGCCCATAGCCACATCGTTGTCGGTGATGGTGATGGTGGCAGTGGTGTCTGTTCCCAAGTCATAGTCTGTGGCATCCACTAGGGTCAGGGTAACGGTTTCAGCACCTTCAACAGCACTGTCATCCACGGGGGTGATAGTAATGTCTACAAAGGACTGACCCACGGGAATTTCCACGCTGCCCGTGAGGGTGGGGGTGTAGTCTACACCGTTGGTGGCTTGTCCGGCTCCAGTGGCAATGGTGTAGTTGACGGTGAGGGCACTGGTGGTGGCTCCAGTACGACTGATGCGGAAGGTACCGGGGTCTTGTCCAGCTTCGGCGGCGGTGGCATCTAGGGCCGTGATGGTGACGATCGGCGTTGTACTGCCAATCGTGAAGGTTACCCCTGCGATCGGCGATTGAGGATCGGTAAGAAATGGTGCATCCGGAGCAATATCATCAGCATCCTGGTTCCCTGTAGCGTCTTGGGCAACCCAGTTAGCAGTTGTGTTGAACGCAGTCAAAGCTGCTTCTCTGGTTGCAAATGTAGAGCCGCCGATAGCTGGATTGTACGCTGCAACATCTGCACCCCCTGTTCCTGGCAGCACTAGGGCGGTTGAGCCTACCGTTAACCCTGTACCACCAAGCAAACCACTAGTAGTAGCACCGTTAAAGCCACCATTGTTATTAGTAATTGCTGCTAGAAACGTAGTCGGACTGGTTTCCGATGGGCCGACAAAGGCGAAAATTGACTCCCCAGAGGCTCCTAGAGCTATGGTTCCACCACTGATTGTGCCAACAGTAGCACTGCGTGATGCTAGGGATGTATTGAGAAATTCCACAATCGTACCTGGAGCTAAATCACTAGCACCATTCGTCCAAGTAAAACTGCCTTCTCCAGTGTTAAACGCACCGCCAGATCCAATATTCAGACCATTCCACTCATTGTCCTGAAAGCGGATCACGGCTCCAGCGGGAATTGGGTCAACGGCAATGAAGGCAAAGCCATCATTACCATCTGCATTGAAGCCAACAAAGGCGATCGAGCCTGCGGTAAGTGTCACGATAGAGTCTCCTTGAGTAGTAAAGTTCCCAGTTGTTTCATCTAACCCAGTTGTTGTGTCTAAAATGTCGGCAAAACCCTTGCCAGAACTGTCTCTGCTCAATTTCCCAAACCTAGAGATGGCAGGTTATTCACGCTTCAAGAGAAAGAAGCAGTAACGTCAATCCAGGTGGGTATTCCCAGAGCTTAGAAACACTAAGGATAGATAATCGAGAACAGGCAGCCATGAAAAGTTAGACCAAGCCCAACGATTTGATCTGGCCGCTGGTCTTAGCCCTACGAACTTGCCCGGATGAATCCACCCTTAAGAATACGGTTCTAAAGTCATGGAATTCATAAAATTTCAGTGAAATTGCTTACGTGATCCAGACTACAAAGATGACAATTGTTACCTGGATCACATTAAGTAGCCTATGTGATCGAAAGACACCCATCTAACCCCCAGCCGTTGCTAAAAAAGCAATCCAAGTCTCGCCATCGACTCTATCGAGTCAACAGCGTTAAGTGTTAACCTAAGTCAATCCAAATCCCTGGAAGTGCTTAAATGCGATACCGCCAACAACCACTGGACATCTGCTCCTCACAACAGCGAGAGTAGCAACTTGCCCAACCATGACAGGTCAGTCGAGTATCGATAATGGAATGCCGATATCATCTATAAACCGTCATGCAGTATACCATTTGCAATATTAAGGTCTGATTATAGGCAGGTTATTATTTCGGTAAACCTACGGATATTGCCCAGCTCCTAACCCAGACCCAACTTCCTGAATAATGCCGACGGGCGATCGCATAGTCAACAGGATACAAGGCTATGCTGCAAGGGAGTAGTTCGCTAGAATTAGTGATATGGAGTTGTGTCAGTGTCTATGACCGCTGTTGTCCATGAGCCATTCTCATCCCTGACCATCACCTGGGATCCCCTCCCAGATAACTATCCCTTGCCCGATGACCCTGTGGAAGACGAAAGCCACCCTAAACTTGCTGCTGCCCTCAGCGATGCCCTTACCCATAATGTGCCTACCTTTGCAAAAGATACGTTGATTGTCTCCAACTTTGCCCTTTGTGCCACTGTCAACCAGCGCACCATCTGCAAAGCTCCTGACTGGATGCTTGTCCATCCCCTGCCGCCCCGTGCCGATGGCTTGCCCCGCCGCAGCTATACCCCCTATGCCGAGGGGCCTGTGCCGCTAGTGGTGATGGAATTCCTGTCTACACGTCATCAAGGGGAATATTCCATGCGGCGCACTGGACAACTGGGCAAGTGGTTTTTCTACGAGCAGGTTGTGCGAGTACCGACCTACGTAATCTTTCGCCCTCTACAGGGCACGTTAGAGGTGTATCAACTAGATGAGTTCGGGCACTACAAACCAGTGGAGGCCGATGCCCATAACCATTACCCCATTCCAGCCCTAAACTTAGCGTTAGGCATCTGGTCTGGTACCTACGGCGATCGGGCTGGGCACTGGCTACGATGGTGGGATGCGTCTGGGGTATTGTTACCTTGGTCAGAAGAACGGGCACAGGCAGCACAGCAGCAACTATCTCAGGCTGAGCAGCAACTATCTCAAACTGAGCAACAGTTGCTCCAGGCAGAACAGCGAGCACAACGGCTAGCGGAACGACTCCGACAATTGGGTGTGGATCCTGATGTCGTGTGAACCATATGCTAGTAACAACGATCGTTCTTGACCAGATTCTTGCCCGTGCCCTAGCCAGAGAAGACCTTTCCCTAGAGGAAGGGGTAACACTCCTCACTCAGCAAGACCGAGGAGCGATCGCAGCAATCCGCAATGCTGCTGACCAACTACGGCAGACTCTAGTCGGTGATACAGTCACCTATGTCGTCAACCGCAATATCAACTTCACCAACATCTGTGAACAGCACTGTAGTTTTTGTGCCTTTCGCCGAGACGCTGACCAAGAGGGAGCTTACTGGCTAGAGTGGGGACAAATTCTAGAAAAAACCACTGATGCCGTGCAACGGGGAGCGACCGAAATTTGTATGCAGGGGGGATTGAATCCATCTGCTACCTTGGCGGGATCAACCCTCGCTTACTACATTAAGCTTGTTTCTACTATCAAAAATGCGTTTCCTCACCTACACCTCCATGCCTTTTCCCCCCAAGAGGTGCAGTTTATTGCTCGGCAAGACGGCATAAGCTACGCCCATGTGTTAGCAGCACTGCGAGAGGCAGGGGTAGGATCCCTGCCCGGAACTGCCGCTGAAATCCTAGACGATCGAGTCCGTCGGGTAATTTGCCCAGAAAAGTTGAACAGCGCCACTTGGCTAGAAATTGTCCACACTGCCCATCGCCTAGGACTGTATACTACAAGTACAATGCTCTCTGGGCACATTGAAACACCGGAGCAACAAATCTATCACCTACTTCAGCTTCGAGAGTTGCAACAGCAGGCGGCTTCCCAATCTCTACCCGCCAAAATCACCGAATTCATTCTGCTGCCCTTCGTTGGGCAAGAGGCACCCAAACCTTTACGACATCGGGTTGGGCGAGATCAGCCAGTACTCGCTGATACCTTGTTGCTGACAGCGGTTGCCCGGTTGTTTCTAGGGCGCTGGATTGTTAACCATCAACCTAGCTGGGTAAAGCTGGGCCTAGCAGGGGCAACAGAAGCGCTGACCTGGGGCTGCAATGACCTAGGCGGCACGTTAATGGAAGAACACATTACCAGCATGGCAGGGGCGATCGGCGGCACCTGTATGACTGTAACTGCCCTCCAGACTGCAATTCGTTCCCTGGGTAGGCCCGATCGTCAACGAGACACCCTCTATCACCATTTGCCCTAAACCTTGAGCGCCTGTAGCGAAGACGGGCAGATAGCTGTTGCGTGTTCTCTGCTTGCAACCTAAGTCAGAACGGTATCTACTGGGCCTCTTTCTCGCCTTAGCAACAGATAAGCTACAACAATGCCAATGATGGCCAACAATGCCATCAAATAGAACACATAGGTGTAGCTGCCGAATAAATCTCGAATGCGGCCTGTTATCAATGTTCCAGTCAACGCACCCACTCCATAGGCTGTGAAGACAAGCCCATAGTTTTGGGTATACTGGTCAGGATCGAAGAAGCGGAGCGTTATTGTTGGTGCCATCGCTAGCCAACCACCAAGACAAAACCAAAACAGGCAAAAGGCCGTGAGATATACGGCGAACTGTCCAGTTTGGGCATTCATCATCAGCACAGAAGCCACTAGAGTCAGCATATAGGACAACATTGCCACATAGTGAGGCTTGAATCGATCGCAGAGCCAACCAAACAGCGGACGGCTGATGCCATTAAACGTAGCAAACAAAGAAACACTATTGGCGGCCACGGTAGGATTGATATTAATCATTTCTCCTCCGACTGGGCTGGAGATGCCAATGGCACTCAAACCTACTAAGGTGCCGATCGCGTAGCATAGCCACAGCCCGTAAAACGATCGACTCTTCAACAAGTTCTGAGGGTAGGTTGCCGTCGAGAGCGATGTGGACGTTGTAACATTCTGTCGAGGGTGCCAGCCCTTAGGTGGCAACTTCATAGTCAGAGCAATGGCTATAACAATCACCATAAAGGCAATGCCAAGTATA
>JANWZG010000278.1 GCA_025054735.1 Cyanobacteriota bacterium
GGTTATCAGTTTCACAGTCAGACTGCCCCAAAAGCTACGCCCTGTTTTCGTTAAATATTCCACCTCTAGTTGGGCACAGCCATACTCCGTTGCTTCCACAAATAGACTGAATTGTTGCTCCGGTGTCAGTGGACTCTTATGCAGTGTTGGCCCATAGACCCCAACTAAGTCTTCTCGACTATCTGCTTCAAATAACTCGACAGCTCTCTGATTACAAGTAATGATGAGCAAGCTCGCCTGATCAACCAAAAAAATCGCATCTGCTGACTCCTCAAACGTAGCTTGGAATAGATCACGATTGCGAATTAGCTCTGTTTCTATCCGTTTACTCTCTGTAATGTCTCTCGACATTCCCAAGGCGTAGAGGGGATTCCCAGCCTGGTCACGAATTAAACACACCACAAGGTGCACCCACAGTTGATGTCCATCTTTGTGGATATAGCGCTTTTCCATTTGATATCGAGAGGTAGCGCCTGCAAGCAATTGTTGTAGACTCCTGAAGTCGGCAGCAATATCTTCGGGGTGAGTGAAGTCAACAAAGCTCATGGTCATTAGTTCAGCAAGGCTATAACCGGTCACTTCACTAAGAAGAGAATTGCAACGAATGATCTTGCCTGTTTTTGGATCGGCCAGAGTAATGGCGATCGGCGCTTCCTCAAACAACTGACGAAACAATGCCTCACTCTGATACAACGCTCGTTCAGCTTGCTGCTGCTGCGTAACATTGCGGACTATCTGTAACACTTGGTCAGGCTTGTAGGGAACAATTCGGGCTTCATAATATTCTTGACGACCTTGGATGGATAACGTGTAGTGAACGTCCACAATGGTGTTGCGTTGCAGACAGGTTTGGATGGCTGTAAATAGCTGTTGTCCGGCTGGAGGTGGCAGCACATCTTGAATTTTTCGCCCCATAAATTCTTCTGGTGGGCAATATAGACCTTCTGAGCCTTGAGATTTATAGTCAAGGTGGGTACCATCAGCAGCAAGACGAAACAATAAATCAGGAAACGCCCGAAACATTGACTCTAACTCTGCATTGCGCTCAGCAAGGCTAGCAGTGCGTTCTTTTACCTCTTGCTCTAGCCGTTGGTTCAAACGGCTGAGGGTTAGCTCTGTGTGTTTGCGATCGGTAATATCGGTGTCCATTGCAGTAAACACCCAGCAGCCCAAAGCTTGATCGCGACGGGCAACTATCTTACTCATTAACCACCGCAATCTGCCGTCCTTGTGGAAAAACCGATATTCCTGCTCAATAATTTTGCCAGGAGAAAACTGATGGGAAAACTGGACGGCAATAAAGCGATCGTCGGGGTGTACCCTCGATAACCAGAGATTACTATCAGCCAAAAACTCTTCCGCTGTATAACCAAACACTAATTCACAGCCCGCAGAACCATAGCAATATTCCAAGCGCCGATCGTCGTCAAAGATATAGAAACTCGTAATCGCCACAAGGGTTGTGTTGAGAATATCGCTTAGCCTAGTTTCTGAAGTACGGAGTGCATGCAGGAGTTGTTGACGATCAGTAATATCCTGGAAAAAACCGATCAATTCCCACCAACCGTGGCTCCCATCCCATGTGGCGGTGCAAACAGCAGATACCCAACGCAGTGAACCATTCTTATGATAAAGTCGAAACTCAAGATTACGAGTCTCGCCAGCAAACAGATGCTCGAAGGAAGGTAGCACAACCTGTTCTAAGTCTTCAGGGTAAATTCGCGAGAGCCATAAGCCAGGACTGGTCTGCAACTCTGCGAGAGTGTAACCAGAAATAACCTCAAACCCTGCTGATAGGCAGACAATTTCTATGCGTCGATCAGCATAAGCTCGCCCATAGCTGATGGCAGCAACTGGACTATTGAGGATTGCTCCTAATGTGCTCTCAGCAGCCCGACAACGAGCCTCACTTGCAGCTAATGCCTCCTCTAATTGCTGAACCTTCGCTTGCATGGTAACCAATTCACTTGCTTGAGCAGCTAGTTGTTGTTGCAAGTGAGTATGATCCATGGATTCACAGGTCTGTGGTAACTGATTGGCATCGGGAAGTAACGGCATGATCACGGTCAAAACTACGATTCTCCTAATCAGCGTAGCGCAGTCTTGTGGGAAACATATTGGCTCTATAAACTCGTTGAAGTGGTAGTCATAAAAACGATGTAATGATCAACTAGGAGTCAAAAGGTCTACCCTTCCTTACGGGAGACGATGTTCCTTACCCTCCTTTTTGCAAATCATTACCTTGTAAGCACTACTGTTGAAGTCATCGTCACTAGCAATGTTGCTAAGTTTTCCACAGAGTTTTCCACAGGTAGGGTGTGAAAAACTGATCAACTACTAGGGGTAGCTTTAACTAGGCAGTTGTTAAGCTGTATAGGCTAATAGTTACTTCTGTACTAACACTGAATTACTCATGGGCAATATTAAGAGTATCTACACGGATGGAGCCTGTTCTGGCAATCCAGGATCAGGTGGGTGGGGTGTGGTCATCTATTTTTCCGACGGCACTGTGCATGAACTTGGTGGTGCAGAACCACACACTACGAACAATCGCATGGAACTGCAGGCAGCGATCGCAGCGCTAGAGTTCTGGCAACAGGTCAACCCATCTGAGCCAGTCACGCTCTACACCGATAGCGACTATCTGCGCAACGGCATCACAAAATGGATATCGAGCTGGAAGAAAAAAGGCTGGAAAACGTCAAAGGGCGAAGCAGTGCTGAATCAAGATCTATGGCAGCGGCTTGATGCTCTCAATTCTGCCTTAGTGAGATGGAACTATGTAAAAGCCCATGCTGGTTATGAGGGGAATGAGCGCTGTGATCAAATTGCGCGTTCGTTTTCGCTGCACAAGCCCATTGAATTGCGGGTGAGTGATCATTTAGTTACAGATGTAAAAAAATCACAACATTCCTTAACGCAGATAGCAGACATGAGTCAAGTCACCGTCGTAAAATCCTCTGTGAACGATCATGCCCTTATTACCCCAGGCTTGGCAATGACAGACTCTCCTGTTTCAACTCCACCAGATAGCCTTGATGACCTTCCCCGCGAAGTGCGGGTTGGGCAGCTTCGTAACTTGGTTGATACCCTGCGGATTGCGGATGAAGTCGCTCGCAAAGGTTATCTCATCACCAGTTCTGAACTTGCAGACTTGATGGATGTGAATGCTAGCGCAGTTACTAGCCGTGGCGATCATTGGGTATGGCGCAATTGGGTTGTCTCACGAGTTCGGCGCGAGGGCAATCAAATTCTTTGGCAGCTTGAGCGTGTCGATGGTTAAGAAAATCAACATCCCGTGCGTAAAGGTCTTCTAGCCTTTTGTAGTGAGGGATAATAGTGGTAGGACGCTAGTGCTCTGTCGCTTGAGCTGGCTCTACCGCCCAACACTTTATCACTACAGTTTGGAGGGCAACGATGATCAAACCGTTGACGATCGCTACGCTGGCCACCATTACAGCCCTACTGTTGACAACTCCTGTTCGTGGTGCCAACCCAGAGCATGTGCAACAACTGTTAACTACAGGGGCTTGTCCATTCTGTGACTTGTCGGGCGCAGACCTGCAAGGTGCTCACTTGTTGGGGGCAGATCTGCGAAATGCAAACCTGCGGGGTGCCAAGCTTGTAGGCGCTAACCTAGAAGGTGCTGATTTTACAAAGGCAGATCTGACAGGTGCAGATCTCTCTCAAGCCATGGTTACCAACGCCTCATTCAACTACGCTAACCTGAACCAAGTTAACTTGACGGGGGCACAGATGTATCATGCCGATGTCACTCATGCCTCGCTGCTTGGCGTTACTCTGGTTAATGCCCAGATCCATGGCACCAACATTGGTGTTGGTGGCGACTAGGGTGTTGGTGGAAACTGGTGCTGTTCTGGCGTTGTCTGAATGCTGACTCTGTTCTAGAGTTTAGGCGTGGAAAGAATGCTTTGTACTAAGCCAAACACTGGTGTTGGATCTAGCCCCGTCAATTGTTGAAACTGGTCAGGGGTAATAGTGTTGGCGATCGACTGCTGCTCCCACATCTGCAACTTTTGGTACGTCTCCTCTAAAAAAGCCACGCCGCGCACTAACGGTACTGATAACCAGTGATCTACCAACGTGTCTACGATCGCCAGTTCTAAGAGTGGTGCCGGAAAGGCCTGCATCATCACCTGAAGGTAGCTAGCAAACGCCTCCCCCTGGGCACCCGCAAGGTTGTAACTATCCACAATATATTGCAAACGTTGTTTTTGTAACTGTGCCAACAAACTCAAGTCACTGACCTCCCTCAAGTGCAAACGTTAATATTCCCCGTCTATGCATAGTAGCAGTGTCATGCTTCACTGCATAATGAAGTCTTTCAGGGAGAATTATCAGTTGTATGGCTACAGACATAAGGTGCTAGTAGCCAGTCAGCATACCTGAGAAACCTAGAGGATCCATGCGGTTGCAGGTAGCTAGGTGTGTTAAGTACCTCACTTTAGTAAAAGCTTACCGGTCACGACCAAGGGTTAAGCTGCCAGAAGCTCGGGCTGGCGGACTTGTTTGAGCCTGATAATTTTAGATGTTTGAGGTTCAGGTAGCTCAAGCGTGTTGGGGGAGAAGATTCCCTCTGCCAGCACAATAACCAGCATGATGGCGCAGAAAATCATGACTAGGATAGAGAGTATCACTCTCTCTTCATCAGGTTGTGAAACACCACGGCGAAAGTTGCACCCTAGGCAACGGAGTTTATGCATGCCTTGCTGAATCAGCAGAGCTGAATAAATTTTTCCGCAGAGCCTAACCGATAGGAGAGTATAGCGCGCGCTGCTGTACTCAAATACGGTAAGTAACTATGAACAAAATTTCCACTGCTGTAACCTCTGTTGTTGCAACCCTCGCCATTGCTAGTGTTATGCCTACAACAACCAACCCATGTCCACAATGGAAACATCTTCTGCCGTCAACCTCACCATCCATCACCCTCCGCCATGTCCACTATTCGCCGTTAATCCTTGTGAGGGTTCAAAGGTGCGACCGTCGGAAGGGTAGTCTCTGCCCTAGAGCTTAGGCATAAAGCCATAGGTAACGTCGTCGCTGCCTAGACCAAGGCAAGATGATCGCCCTGATTCACGGGTTACCATGCATCTTTCCAGTCTGGATAGTGACGTATTACGATATATCAAAAACTGGTGGATTAGGACAAATTGATGGCTGTCAAGGCTCGTAGTGAGGACTTAAGTCCTCACTACTAACGTCCTAACTGCACTGTGTATTGCTATATAAAAACCACACCGTCCTCCCGCGTTTCTCTCCACGGTGACCTATGACCGCACCTGTAACCCATCTGACCCCTCGTGAATTTGAGGCCCAGATGCCCGATGGTAGCCGACTCCTGAGCCACACCTTCGACATGGAAA